>JBARKD010000397.1:0-7017 GCA_049800615.1 Acidobacteriaceae bacterium
CCCGGAAGCTGCGAAGCGGCGCCTGCGATTTGGCTTGGCTTTCCTGCTGGGCCTGGTGATTTTTGCCGGCGGATGGGCTACCAGCAGGCTTAGCGTAAACGCCAGGCTGGACCGGAATTTACATGAGCGCGCCCAATACTCCTTTTACCGGGAACTGCTCGGCCCGTTGGCTACCGACCCCAATCGGGCGACCTATATTGTTCTGAGCAACCCCGTCCTCTATCTATACCGGGGAAGCAAGTCACCTCCGAAGGACAGCGAAGCCGATGGCTGGGAGCAGGAGGTGCCAATCCCGCAGACGCTTGCCGATCAACTCGAGAGCCGGGCTACCGATTTTCACGCTGATCTTGGAAATCCGTTTTTGGCTTTGGATACGACGGATTACACCGGTTTGGGCGAGGCTAAAACGGCTTTCCATCTCGAGAAGCTATTTGATACTTTGGATCGCTCCCCGTATCTTACCGAGGCACGGTTTCTCAACTGGGAGCAAGCCCGGGATCAGCACCTGATTTTTCTGGGGGCGCCCCACATGAGCGCCTGGATACAAAATAACCTGGCTCCCGTGGCGTTCACGATGGACCATGATGCCATTCGGAATGTGCATCCGCAACCCGGCGAACAGGCTGTCTATGCCCGTGCGTTTCATGGGAAAGTGCTTGAGGACTACGGACTGATCTGGATGTCGCGTTCGCCTTCAGGCTCGCAAATGCTCGTCCTGGCGGGGCTCACCAGCACCGGTACTGCCGGCGTGGGTGCGTTCTTCGCCGACCCCGCTCGGATGAAACCAGTGTTTGAGAAATTGAGGCTTGTGTCTTCGAACCACTCCATCCCGCCCAATTGGCAAGTTCTCCTTCGCATCACAGCGCGGGACAAAGTGCCCCTTCATGTCTCTTTCATCACTCTTCGCACTTCGGAGGGAACTGGGGGGACATGATATCAGTGTGTCGGAGATCGAATTTTGCACGCTATATGTTGTAGCCGAACGATGGATCTAGGGCTGCATATTGCGGTTCATGCACGCAAAAAATCGTTTCTCCGACACACTGGTATGCTGTCCCCCCTATTCCCCCCCCCGGCACTGAACTTTATGGTACTGATCGACTTCTGTTTGATACAGAGTCTTAAACCCACTTACGCTTTTCGTTCGGTGATAATGACTGGTAGATGATTCTCGACATGAGAAAGTCAGCACCGCGTCCGATCGGAAAATCCCCATCCTCAACAACGCGCAGCCCGAGAAGTCTTAGCACCTTCTGCTTTTCAAGAGTCTGTTTTTCAATGGGAATTTTCTTACGCATCATTTCTCCGTGCCACCACTGTTCATTACCGCAATCAACCTCGACGGCCTCAAAGTATCACCGCACAACGTGCGGAAATCCCGCAGTAAGACATCGTTCGAGGAGCTGAAGGCCTCCATCCGCTCGCACGGGCTGATGCGGAACCTTGTCGTCACCAAATCCGATGACGGCACCTATCTTGTCATCGCGGGAGCACGCCGTCTTGCCGCCTTGACCGATCTGAGGATTGGAGCGTATAAGTTGTGGGCTTAAAGGGGCTAATTGCGCTGGTAGACACGGTAACTGCCTGCCCCAGGAGGAAGGAGCACTATGAAAGGTGCGATCATTAGCATGCTGGTTTTCCCCTTAAGCAGAAACCCTCGGAATGCTTGCAACCAGTTGGCTGTTAACCCGCGGACTTTTCGCATCCGATTCACTTATGTTTTGCTACTGGTCTTTTTGATTCCCCTCCTCGCCCGAAGGGCTGAGGGGCAGGAACCAGCCGGCGATGGCGTTTGCCACGATCATGGGGGAGAATGCGGCGGCGGATTCCTCTACGTTGCTAACTTTGCATCCGGGAACATTCTTTCCGGGCTTCAAGCTAATCGGATGACCGGTGCCCTGACGCCGGTACCCGGGTCACCGTTTGCCAATGGGGCTGCGCCTATTTCGGTAGCGGTGGATGCCACCGGCAGATTTGTCTACGCGGACAGCGGCGATAACATCGCGGGCTATACAGTCAGTGAACATAATGGGGACCTCACGCCGATTGCCGGGTCACCGTTCGCCGATCCAGCCAGCCCGTACGGCATTGCCGGCGACCCTACTGGAAGGTTCCTGTATACGGCCAATTATGGTAGCGACGAGGTCGGGGGGTTCCGTATCAATCCCGTCACAGGCGCACTGGATCCCGTCCCCGGGTCGCCATTCCCCGCCGGCTCCGGCCCCTATACGGTGGCAGTGGATCCCAAGGGCCGTTTCGTATACGTCTCAAATTTGGGCGGCAATGTTTCCGGCTACCGCATTAACGAATATTCCGGCGCGCTGACGCCTGTCCCGGGTTCACCGTTTTCCTCTCCGCAGAATGGGTTCGCGCTGACGGTCGAGCCAAACGGCCGATTCCTCTATGAGACGAACCAAAACGGCACGGTGTTGGGCTTTGAGATCGATCGGAGCACAGGCGCGCTTACGGCTATAGAAGGGTCGCCATTTCCCGCGGAGGAAGGCCCGTTTTCCGTGGCGGCCGACCCCAATGGCAAGTTCCTCTATGTCGTGAATGCGGCATATACGCCGCCGGAGCTGTGCAATGTCTCTGCTTACCGGATCGACCCTGACTCCGGTGCGTTGGAACAGCTTCCAGGGTCGCCGTTTACCGCCGGCGTAGAGTCGGACTTTGTGGCGGTCGATCCCAGAGGAAAGTTCGCCTACGTGGCGAATTTTGGAGACGGCACGATTGGGACATTTACCATCGACGCAGCAACGGGCGCATTGACGCAGGTGCCTAACTCCCCATTCGCAGCGGGTCCCGGCCCTAATTGGATTGCGGTCGACGAGAGCTTTGGCATGCGCAAATTCTAACTCGATGCGAACCCGGTGAGGCAGGCCATCCTACAGATTGGTATTGCGTCTCAGGATTAGATTAGGGTGGGTTAGATTAGGGTGGTTAGTTAGATTAGGGTGACAGCATATATACATATTTCCCTATTACCGGCTTGTTTACTGCAGAAGAATTGCCTTCCTGTGTTCACACTAAGCTCGCCCTGTCGATAATCGATAGTGATTTTTTCCCGAGGGCCACGTTTTTGTGGCGCTAGCTGTCGCTGGGTAATGGCCTCCATGTCACGGACAAATTCAGCGCTCCCACGGTGACACAGGTTATCTTCGAAGTGCCGCTCCGCCTTTCATCGATGTTTGGTCTGTTTCCCTCAAGGTTGTAACTTGCGCTATCCGCCCTGTTCAACAAGAAACGAAAAGCGTTCTCGCGTTCCTTCGCAAGGTCCACTTTTTGTTTTTGGAGGGCTCTTACCAACGGACAGAGAAGCAACCTAAACCAGTACTCGATCGAGCAGTTGGTTCACCGCCCGGTTGCTTTCGATGAACGCGTTGCGATGATCCATGGCGCCGGAAAGATCCGTGTTCGAGAAAGCAATTCTTCCAAACGGCCCATCGCGGAGGGCCTGACGAGGAGCAGGATTTCCGTTGAGGCCAAAGAAAAAACCCGGCTGGGGATTAATAAACGCATGTCCCCACCGATTGAGAACGATTCCCGCGATGTCCCGCTTCGCGTCGAAACCCGAAGCCGCGAACATATCCATCATCTGCTCGCGTATCTGCTTTTCGTATTCCATGAAAGAGGTCGACAGCAGTTCCCCACGGCCCAGGCTACCCTGCTCCGCCAACGGAAGCCCCGGTTTTGCAAAGTCCACCTCGAAGTTAAGCACCGTGGGAAGATCGGGGCCAACGACCGCCGTATCCACACCAAACTTCGCACACTTACGTACATTGATCGAGCGGCCGAAGCCCTCGAACCAACCTCCGCCGGCAAGGCCAAGATCATAGAGGAACCGCCAGTTGCGAAGCGCCACGTTGGCCAGGAGGTAGGGCGAATAATAAAGCTGCGCATACGCGTTACGCCGCGTTTCGTCCAGGTCGCGCACCACGTGCTTGGTCATCCATCCCCCGCCGGCCATAACTACCGTCCTGGCCTTGATTCGTTGCGGGCGACCATCCTTTACATAAATGATCGAAACAAACTCCGACTTTCCTGGCTCTCCCATATGCTCGACCCGCACAGCCGTCGAGCTGAGCCGCAAACGGACACGCTGCCCTGGCAGATCCAACGCCCCGAAGTTGATGGGGTTCTTCCAAACCGCCTCCATGCTCCGAGTACCGTCGAAGGCTCCAGGGATGAGCGTTTTCACCATCAGACGCACCATGCCCGAGTTTCCACCTGGAAACATCTGGATGCCCGTCTCCATGCTGTTATCGACCGTCGGGACGGTTTTGTCCCATTCGTAAATAAGAAAGGCCGACAGCACATCAGGGCCGAGACCGAAACCGCCCGCGTCTTCACTTGTGCCCAGGCGTATCGTCTCCCGGCTCACGCCATAGGTGCGTACCAGGTAATCTTCGATGGTCATGCTGTCTAGCTGACGGGAGACCGCGTCGCCGGGATAGTCGTAGACCAAGGGCGGTACGATATGCCGGTCGTGCTGCAAGGCCAGCATCTCCTGGCGGGTCTTTTCCGAGAATGGCGTGCCCTCCAGATTTTTTCCCCAGGGATCCTTCACCCAAATTCCCGGGCGATGACCGAACTTTGCGCCGAAGAAGAAACCATACGCAGATTTGCCGTCGATCGAGCCTGCGCCGTATGGGCTCCGGGGTAAGGAGATCTTCGGAGAAGGCCCCTGCCACTCCTGGTACGACTTGAAGGCGTTCCAGTCCAAACCCATCGCTTCGTAGACGCTGCTTAAGAAGCTATTAGGGTAAGGAGGCTGGAAATGCACGGATCCCTGGGGACCATAGAGACGATGCCCATCGACCTCGAACTCGTTGCGCTTGGCCACACCGCCGAAGACGGCCGCGTTGTCGAGCACGATACAGTTGCGGCTTGCCCCTGTTCGTTGATGGAAAAATAAGGCCGCGGATAACCCGGAAAGACCGCCTCCAACGACGGCGCAATCGTAGATCTCACCGGTATCCGTGACTTCAGAAGGGGCTTGGTCATACGCCCCATCGCGAACCGCGTGCGCATTGTGAACAACCTGCTCGCTGTTACCGGCGGAGAGTTTGTAGTCGCCCTCGCCGGTGTACCCGGTCCAGGCGGAAGTAGCTGCTCCGTTCCCTTGAGCCAGAAGTTCGAGGGGAGAAGAGGCCACTGCCAAACCGGTTCCGGCAACCAGCGCCCCTTCGAGAAAGTCACGACGGGAAATCGGCTGATTGAGACCGAGAATCTTGTCGAGGTGTGGGCAGCCTTTTGACATTTGCGTTTCCCTTCTTCGTTTCCCTACTTGGAGTGGCCCGCTTACTCAGCCGTGAATCGACAAGACAGTTGGGGAATTGCCGGGTTCCCTCTTGGAAATTCTGGGCCCGTTGGGAGATAACACGCCGCCCGTGAGCTTTTCCTGCTCCAACCCGCCGGGGCGGACGGCCTGGAGGCGTCAGCAAAGAAGCTTTCGGAATCTATCGTTTTCTTGCGAAACTGCAGGATAGTGAATGAACGTTAGCTGCTTTGGTTGCGCCATGTCAAGACACTGCACGCTCCGTTGGTGACCGGGAAGGAAATCGCAGCCGCGGTGGGAAGCTCTACCCCTTGACCATATGAACGTTGGCGAATGGGTTCAAATCGGCCGGCTGCTCCTTCCATTGCGGGCTTCGTGAATAGCGTCTATCGAGATAGATCACTCGTGCAACGCGATGTAAGGTGAAGCAGAAGTTTCGGGACAGGCGTTTCGTGCGTCCTTCGCTTCAGTATTCGTGTAATCAGTTGAAGTTCTTGATGACATCCTCCCAGATAGAGAAACTGGGAGGATGCATTCTATGTCACGGTAGAGGATGCTATTCGCGCGGGTCCGCCTGAAACATCCAGCGCACTCCGAACCGGTCGTTCAAAGCGCCGTATGTGCCGTAAAAGACCTCGGTCAACGGGTCCGTTATCTCCGCGCCCTCGGAGAGCTTGGCAAACAGGGCCTTCAGCTCCTGGACCGTTCCTCCGCTCAAATAGAGGCAAACGGTATTGCCGTGTACGCGGGTTCTGCCGAGTAGCAGCCAGTCCGAAGCTGAAAACTCGATGTCGCCGCTCTTCAGCTTCGAGTTGACGATTTTGTTTTGCTGCACGGCCGCCATGTGATCCTTGGCAGCTGAGTCCTTCACCTTGGTCAAACTCAGCTCTCCGCCAAAGCAGCCCTTGTAAAACTCCATAGCCTCCTGACAGTTGCCGTCGAAGAGAAGATAAGCGGTTAGGTGTGTCATCTCATTTCCTTTCATGATCTGCGATTGCGTTTCTGTTTTTGCATGGATGGGCAAGGCCGCCAGCGCCGCGATGGAAAGCGCCGATGCGACGACCTGGCGCCGGGACCACCCTGTGGTAGTGGACATGGAGTCTTCCTTTCTCGAAGAACACGGCGATCCGATGTGTTGGTCTAAGCCGTCACAAGGTAGTCGGAGCTAATGTGAGGTTCTCTACCCGCAAGAAAGAATTTTTTTTCTTCGTGCCCAGGTGGTCTAACGTGAGCCCCTGCATTCGTCCAGTCTGGAATTTCCGTCTGTCCTGACTGGTTCTTTCTCTGCAATCCAACCTTGATTGATCCGCCAAACGGGCGTACATTTCGCGACAAGGAAAACGCGAGAACGAATTTCCCTACGAAATTCGCTCAGCGCAAGTGGAAACGGCGCTGGCAGGAGAGACCCTATGGATTCGAAGAGAAACGCGGCATCGAAAAAACCGGCCGATGTGGCGAAAGCTAGCCGAAGGAAATTCTTAACCACCGGCGCCGCGGCAGCCGCGTTGGGCGCCGTGCAAACAGCAACCCGGCAATCATCGGCTGCCGAGACAAAGTCGCTGAAGGACCTGGTCGCGTATGGCGATCGGTCGCACTACGTAACCTCGCGTCGCGTGGCGGTAGACGGGAGACCTTCGCCGGACGAATTCGGGATGACGTTCCACGTCTTGGCGCCGCTGCAGGATACGGTGGGTATTATCACACCATCGTCGCTTCACTTCATCGGGACGCATCGCGGG
>JBARKD010000398.1:0-4624 GCA_049800615.1 Acidobacteriaceae bacterium
GCGCTGTGTGGGAGACGGCACGTTACTTCCTGATTTAGGGTTCTGTCCAGCCTGAATGACGCCAACCAAAGCCATTCCGAAGCAAGTCCCCGTCTTCCCGATATCGCCGGCTGCCGACTCCGGATCCCTGCTGTCCGTCAGCACCCTAAGCGGTGAAGACATTTCCTTCATCCTGCGCCTGGCTTCCGAACTCGAGGCTGAACCGCCTGAGATACGTGCCCGGCGACTGGCCCATCGGCGGATCGCACTCCTCTTCTACGAATCCAGTACCCGCACTCGTACCTCCTTCGAATTGGCAGCCAAAGGCCTGGGCGCGGATACGGCGCTCATCAGTTCCCAATCCTCTTCTATCGAGAAGGGGGAATCGCTCAAGGACACTGGGATCACATTGCAGGCGCTGGGCGCGGAGTGCATTATCCTGCGCCATCCCTCTTCCGGGGCGCCTTACCTTCTGGCCCGGGTTACGGGGCTGCCGGTACTCAACGCCGGAGACGGAATGCACGAGCATCCTTCTCAGGCCCTGCTGGACGCTCGAACGATGCTGCAGACGCTGCATCGGCCCGAAGATGGGCTCGCCGAAAGTCTTCTTGCCGGCGTGACGGTCCTCATCACGGGGGACATCCTGCACTCCCGGGTGGCTCGCTCCAATGCCCTTATGCTGCCCAGGCTGGGCGCCAGGGTGATCCTGTGCGGGCCAACCGCTCTTTTGCCCGAGCTGGCCCAGGAGCTCGCCCCTGGTATCACCATCGAACGGGACTTCGATCGCGCGCTCGAGAAGGCAGAAATCGTCATGATGCTGCGCATCCAGAAAGAGCGGCTGGCCGGCGTGCACATCGACCTGGAGGAATACACGGCACGCTACCAACTGCACCAGTCGCGCCTTCGCGCCAGTGCCCCGCAGGCCATCGTGATGCACCCCGGCCCTATGATCCGCGGCCTGGAAATCACGAGCGAAGTGGCGGACGGGCCGCAATCGGTCATTGCCCGGCAGGTGCGAAACGGAGTCGCGATTCGCATGGCCCTGATTTATCGCGCCCTGCAGCCAAGAGGGCTGGAGTCGCAGGCGTCAAGGGCACAGAAGCACGCCGGGAAGCGAGGCCGCGCGTGACCGCGATCCTGATCCGCGGCGGCCGCCTGGTGGACCCTTCCGCCGGGATCGACGCCAGCCGCGACATCCTGCTAAAAGACGGCCGCGTGGCCGCGGTGGAGGCGCCGGGCAAATTAGCCGCCGCGCAAAAGCAGTCGAGTGCGGAAATTGTGGAGGCCGCGGGCTTCGTGGTCTCCCCCGGGCTGATCGATATCCACGTCCACCTGCGCGAGCCAGGTCAAGGGTACAAAGAGACCATCGCCACCGGAACCGCAGCAGCAGCCGCAGGCGGGTTCACCGCCGTGTGCGCCATGCCCAACACCCAGCCAGTCAATGATTCCGTCGAGACGACGCGCTGGATGCAGAGTGCGGAGCGCGGCGCAAGCGTGCGCGTCTTTCCCATTGCCGCCGCCACCCGGGGGAGCATGGGAGAAGCGCTGACGGAATACGGTTCGCTGAAGGCTGCCGGCGCAGTAGGGATCAGCGACGACGGAAAGCCGATTTTGGGCGATGCAATCATGCACCAGGCATTGGCTGCCGCGGGGCGGGCCGGCCTGCCGGTGATCCAGCACGCCGAGGACACGCGCATCACCGGGGGCTGTTCGATGAACGCCGGCGCACTTGCGTTTCGCCTCGGCCTGCGCGGTATGCCGGTGGCTGCTGAAGCCGGCCTGGTGGAGCGCGATTGCCGCCTGCTGGCCGAGCTTAAGAGCCAGCGCGCCCACCTGCACGTGGCTCACCTGTCGACAGCGGCGGCTCTGGATGTGGTCCGCAAAGCACGGCGGAACGGCCTGCACGTGACCTGCGAGGTGGCGCCACATCATTTTGTGCTCACCGAAGATGCCGTGGACGACTACAACACCAATGCCAAGATGAATCCGCCATTGCGCGCGGAAAGCGACCGGCGCGCCATGCTCGAAGGGCTGCTCGATGGCTCGATCGACTGTATCGCGACCGATCACGCCCCGCACGCCGCCCACGAAAAAGAGCAGGAATTCGAGCGAGCCCCGAACGGCATTACCGGTCTCGAATCAGCCCTTGGCCTCACCCTCGATCTGCTGCACCGGAAACACAAAGTCTCGCTCAGCCGGCTGATTACTCTGCTGAGCACCCAGCCCGCCAATCTGTTGAGCCTGCGTGGCCGGGGCAGTCTGGCCGTAGGCTCTTTCGCGGATGTGGTCGTTTTCGACCCCCAGGCAGAGTGGACTTTCCGCGCGGCAAACTCGCGCTCCAAGTCAGCCAACACGCCGTTTGACGGCTGGACCATGCT
Organism: Acidobacteriaceae bacterium; assembly: GCA_049800615.1. Classification (GTDB taxonomy): domain Bacteria; phylum Acidobacteriota; class Terriglobia; order Terriglobales; family Acidobacteriaceae; genus PALSA-350. The sequence goes on from JBARKD010000398.1 coordinate 2,358, forward strand.
CGGGCGGGTGCAATTGACCATCAGTGAAGGACGGGTGGTCTACCGGGCGGATGCGTGAGCCGGCTGCGCAACGGCAGCCGTTTCCGGGAGGAATTTCCGGGAGAAAAAGGATCGCGCCGGCCGCGGTCCCTAGCAGCAGACCCAGCAGGAAGCGGGCCAAGGGCCAATTGCCATGCCAGCCCAGCATGCCGGTGCTGACGTCGAGTCCATTCATGAACGCGGCAATAGTCAGCCATCGAGCGGCGGTGGCTCGTTGCGGGCGCAGGAGCAGTCCCGTCGCGGTTCCGAGATAAATGCCCAGGCAGCGCACGCACACAGCCACCGGGGATCCCTCGATCAGGAAACTCCGGGCCGGGTTCTGATGACACAAACGGGAGAAGAAGCTGCGCACGAGCAATGCGGCCAATGGGTGACTCGTCGCCAGCAGCGGCGCCGCCAACGGCACCATAGCCAATACGGCAACTGGCAGAAACAATCGCCCTCTCATGATGCCGCCTGATTTCTCCGGAGTCGCCCGGCTAACACAAAAGTACCGCATCGGGAATCGGTCAATCGCGGTACCTTTGCGTCTGAGCCACTGATTTGCCATCAGGAGCCCTCCCCCATGAATCGTTTCGCGCACTCCGGCCGAGCTATTACCGCATTCGTTCTGGCATCCGCGTTGTATGCAAGTCTTGCCGGATGCAGCAACAAGACCGCGGCTTCCGCGAACCAGGCTTCGCCTGTCGCGTCACCCGCGGGAAGCCCTTCTGGCACCGCATCGGCGGCCGCGCCCACAGCATCTCCAAACGCGCCCCCCGCCGCCGCACCGGTTGCCACGCCCCAACCGCCAACGCTGCCTCGCGGCACTCGGCTGGAAGTCCGCCTGAACCAAGCCATTGACGTAAAGCATGCGGCCGCTGGAGACCGCTTCAGCGGAACCCTGGCCCAGCCTGTAGTGGACGGCAATACGGTGGTTGTTCCCGCCGGTTCCAGCGCCACCGGCGAGGTTCTGGTTGCGCGCCGGCGGGGTCGATTCAAAGGCAAGTCGGTAATAGCCTTGACCCTTACCCGGTTGGATGTCAACGGCACCGAGTATCGGATCGACACCGGCAACCTTTCGCGCAGCAAAAAGGGCAAGGGCAAACGCAGCGCGGCGTTGATCGGTGGCGGGGCGGGCATGGGCATGTTAATTGGCGGTCTTGCCACGGGCGGCGTAGGCCTGCTGGTTGGCGGTCTCGCCGGCGGCGGAGCCGGCGTTCTGGGCGCGGCATTTACCGGCAATCGCGACATTTCCATACCAGCAGAAACGGTCGTCACCTTCCGGCTCCAGGATGCGCTTACGCTCGCGCCGGTCACGCAGCAGGCTTCTTTGGCCCATGACCAGAACTAGCAAGCCGATTGACATCTGAGGGCGCAACCCCCATGGTGAATCCATGGTGCTCCTCTATTCTTTCCTGATCGGCGGCGTTTGCGGCCTGCGCTCCATGACGGGCCCGGCTGTCGTCGCGTGGGGAGCTCGTCTCGGCTGGCTGCATCTCGACGGCTCGTTGCTTGCCTTTTTCGCCAATAAGATTTCCCTGATAGTTTTTTCCCTGTTTGCGGCTGGTGAGCTGATTGCCGACAAGCTCTCTTTTATTCCTGCCAGAACACAGGCCGGACCGCTGGTTGTGCGCATTGTCTTTGGGGCCTTGTGCGCCGCGGCTCTATGCATTTCTGCCGCGGTGTCTCCGCTCGCCGGGGGTGTTCTCGGGGCCTTGGGCGCTATTGCCGGTACATTCGCCGGCTATAACTACCGCCGTGCCCTGGGCTCGAAAATTCCAGATTTGCTCCTGGCCCTGATCGAAGACGTGGTCGCGGTCGGTGGTGGCCTGCTTCTCGTCTCCCGCATGTAAAGAGGCTGCGGAAAAAGGGGTTTGTGGCTTCACCAACCTACAGGACGTAGCCAGCAGTGAATGTTGAGATACGGCATCCAGCGCCTCGCTCGTTGCTTCGTCGCCTTTTTCCGCAGCCTGTAACCGGCTCCTCCTGTGAGCCTGCCGCATCATAGTGTTTTGCATGGGGGTGCCTGCTTATGACGGCCGCGGGAGATGCGGAACTATTTGACGCCATCGTTATCGGCTCGGGACAGGGTGGAAATCCTCTCGCCCACGCTCTGACAGAAGCCGGGAAAAAAACCGCCATGATCGAGCGCAAGGATGTCGGCGGAACTTGTATCAATCGCGGTTGCACTCCAACCAAGACCATGGTGGCCAGCGCGCGTGTGGCCTATCTGGCCCGGCGCGGCG
>JBARKD010000399.1:0-4415 GCA_049800615.1 Acidobacteriaceae bacterium
CGCTTAAAGTTGGCATCTCGGATGTGCTCCACGAATTCAGGCAGATCCGTAGACGGCGGGAATCGCGGCAGGCCCAACGGCAACCATTCGATCGCTCGACCATCTGTGCCGGCGACCGCGGTGAACGTTCCCCACTCGTGCACCGTCAGGTCAGGAACGGCGTGCGGCTCGTTTGCGCTCCAACCCGCGAGCAAGAAGGTCAAGAGCCCACCTGCCAACAAACGGGGAAGCCATGATCTGGCTTCCCCTGCGATAAGAGACCTACTCTTGGCCGGGTTCACTGAAAACTTCTTTCAGGCATCGCGGTCAGAAGCTCTGCCATGGTCTGATGGTTGAAGTTGGAACCCAGGTTCCGGGCGAGAAGAGGATCGCTCTTCGCCCCCGCCATCGCCTTCCGTGTGTGATCCTGGTGAGCGCTGGCGGAGCCCCGCAGCGTGATCAAGGCAGCCCCAAATTCCATTTCCGGATCAGGCCCGCGCAAACTGATTGCCTTTCGTACCCAGCCGTATCCGTCGAGGCCGGCTGCGGGGTTGGGCTCGCCTTTGCCCATCCATTGTTTGTAAGCCTCGGCCAGGTAGCCGAGGTCGAACCACGCCAGGCCGTCCGGGTGACCCGCGGCATCTGAATGCGCGGCACGCGCTTGCAGTCGTGTGATCAGTTCCTTGGCCACCTGCGGATCCTGGCGGGCGTAAATTGTGGCCCGGCGCAAGGTCTCCATATGCACCAGGACAGGAGTGTTCGAGCCGAGAATTGCCAGCGTGTCTCGGCTGAGGTTCTTCAGGTCATAGTCTGTGCTTCCCGTGTGGTTGAACTCAACCCAGGGCAGCGACTTCGCGTCCCCGATGTCAATGGCATGACAGATAAGCGGTGGTTCGGCGTGTGCGACAGTTGGGAACCCGAGCAGAACCGCAAGGGTGCTGATCGCGAGGCGTGAGAAGGCACGTAAATTCATGTTTGATTCTCCCCAATTTGCTGATTTGCCCACGTTTCAAGAGACGCCGGCAAAAAGAGGAGTGTTAACAGGCGAACGCTGCGTACTGCGACAGAACTTGTGTTTGCCTACGTGGTTGAATGCTGCAAGTCACTTTTCGCGAACTGGAGTTTCTGCTCCCGCCCAGGAGCGCTCCCAATATCGCCAAACAGAGATGTCGTCAAACCCCAGTTCGTTCCACCACAGATCGAGCATCGGCTGATCGAGCCGGAGGATGCCTTCTTTCGTGACAGTGGCAGGCGGAGGCACGAGTTGGCTCAACCGGTCGTAAACCAGGATTCTCTGCCCCTCCTCGACCCGCGCCAGCAGATGCCACAGTGTAAGTGCATCGCTCTTGCGAGCCTCGCCCAGTACGATCGCCAAATCGTGTGCGCGTTGTTGCGATGTGCGGTCCTCAAAATCGAATCTCGCGAGGGCAGAGCGGAAGGCGGCGGAGGCATCCTCGAAGTAAGGCGTACCGGGACCAACCTTCGGCCGTGTCGCGCAAGCTGCGCCCGCCGGGATAAAGGCCTCGTGGCCATTCAGCTTGAATCCTACCCACCCGAGGGATGTGCGTACCATTCCCGCGCCCGTATCGTCGACCTGCAATGTGTAGGCGCAACCCAGATCCACCGTGACAGCCGATGGCGTGTCGACCACGAATTCACCGGGAGGCGCCCAGATAAAGGTATGAATCGTTCCGCGATCCAGAGCAAGCCGCTTCTGCCCCGAGGCCATGCTCAGCAAGCGCAGGCGTGTGCTCGGATCTACGTCAATCTTACCGATATCGTCCGCCTGCAGGCTGGCCCGAGACTGCCCATCGGTTTCAAGGATTTGGCCGACGCCGAGATGACCGATTCCTTCCTTTCCGCTGATCGTTTTTCTTCCGATGCGCGGTGTCCCTTCCACGTTGGACACATCCCAACCCGCCCCGGCCGTTGGAGCAGGCCTGGTTCTGTACACCATAAATGTAACTGCCACGATAGCTGTCACGGCAACCGCAGCGGTCGCCAGAGCGGGAAACAAACCCACCCTCCAGGGAAAGAAGGTCCATCGTCGGCCGGGAACGATCTCGGGAAAAGCCGGGGTGGGCGCGTCATGTCGAAACTTCCCGAGTAGCGCTTCCAGCCGCTGGATCTCAGGATCCGGTTCGCCAGATCCGTCCCACAAATAATCGTCGCTCTTTGTCGATGGTCTGTCTTCGGTTCGATTGTTCCCCGCGTCCATTGCTAGGACTTCTCCTGTTCTGGCCCATCGCGCCTCGGGTATCCACTTAGTTTGGCGCGGAGTTGCTCCATGCCGCGATGCAAATTGACGCGCACCGAGCCAGGCGTCAGCCCGGTGCGAGCCGCTATTTCAGGACCGTTCATGCCCTCGACCAGTCGAAGAATCAGTGTTTCTCGATACGCATCGGGCAGGCTCACGATCGCGTCGAGGACGGCAGCGGCCGGCCCATCATGATCATCGCTGCACACTCCGCACTGAATTCCCCGGTCGGATGCATCATCAGTCAGTGGCTCTTCTGGCACAGTTCGACGGTGGTAATCACGCGCCACATTGCGAGCGATGACCGCGAGCCATGCTCCAAAGCTTCCCGTTTCGCGCAGCGTTGACAGTCGGCGAAGTGCCTTGATGAAAACATCCTGAACGAGGTCGTCCACGTCGCTTACCGGGACCTTCGCCAACAAAACTCCGTGAATCATGCGAGCGTACCGTTCGTAGAGCTGCCCAAACGCTGCCCGGTCCCCGTCCCGCGCCGCAGCCACCCATGCCGCGTCCTCGGATATTTTCGACGCGACCTGCTCCCTCACAGGCCCGAGCCCTAGGCCTGCCGCGAGCAGGTCACCTCTGTCGCCGGACCTGGCCATGCGCGCAAAATCCCCACCATGAGGATAGACGCTCGCCGAGGAGGGAGTGTTAACAACCACCGCACGGTCCCTGAAGAACGCCGGCGCCTGGGAAAGGAAGAGCTAAGCTGGTAGTGTGCGGTTTTTCCGGTCATCCGACCGGAACTCGGAAATGCAGGCAAGTAAGGATATGCCAGCGGCCTGAAGGTTGAACTTTAAGCGGCTTTCTGCCGTCATTCTGCTCTTAATGCCGTGGTTGGCTGCACCAGAGTGCTTCGCAAGGCCGGGATCAACGCCGCAATTGGTCTGGGCTCGATCCGTCCCCAGGGAGGTACAGCCCGATGCTCTATGGCAGATGCAGCCTTAATCCCAAGTCGCTCTGATCGACGGCGTCACGCGCTGCTACGGCGTTGGGGTCTTGCGTTAGTTAGTTGCGCGATAGTCTTCTACGGAATGGCTGGTTATCTGTGCACCGCGTCCCAAATCGGCGAGAATCCTCGTTGGCGTGGAATGAATCGCGGGCCACAAGACTTCGGTCTTACCGGCGACGTTGTGTCTCTGCACTCAACAGATGGTATTTCGCTAAAAGGATGGTGGCTTCCGTCCCAAGGACGCGCACGGGCCAATGTGATCATTGCTCACGGTCTGGATCACACTCGTCAGGTCATGCTCCCCCGAGCTTCATTCCTGGTTCGCGGTGGATACAATGTGTTGGCTATTGATCTGCGGGGACACGGTGAAAGCGCGGCGCAGTATGCTTCACCCGGCTATCTCGAATCGCGTGATGTTCTCGGTGCGATCCAGTATGTTCACGAGCGGGGTGAGCACGACCCTATCGTTCTCCTCGGTCTTTCTTACGGAGCGGCGGCAGTCGTACTTGCGGCGGCGCAATCGGAAGACGTCGCAGCAGTGATCGCAGACGGCGTATATCCAAGCGGGGCGGACGTATTTGAGAACATCAACCGCGGCATCGCCAGCAGTTCAGGGATGAACCCCGCTTTGCGCGTCGTCGCCTTCATCGCAAGATGTCCAGGCATCCCTACTGCGGCTTCGTTGGTCTACTACGCTCGCACCGGTATCTGGCTTGGACCCGACCTCGTCAATGTGGTTTCGTATGCTGCCCGAATCCGCATTCCGATTCTCTTCATATCCGGAACGCGCGACTGGATCGTACCCACAGATCAAGTACGAAGAGTCATGGCTGCCGTACCGTCTCCTCTCAAATCGCTGATCACCATTCCAGACGCTCAACACGACACAACCTTCAGTACGGCTCCGGCACTATATCAAGGTACGGTTTTGAAATTTCTCGATAGTAGCCTGCCGAAACAACGCGAGCATTAAAACAGGCTGGTCAGGTTCCGGCAGCCGGTCGCCTTCCACGCAACGGCTGCACCACCATTGGATAACGATCAGCCCAGGGTGCGTTACGAGCTTTAGTAGATAGCCGTATACCGGATCGGCCTCCGAGCAAAAGAGAAACTAGCTGCTGGTGCCCCCTAACGCGGATTAGTCGCGGGAAACGCCGCAGGGTCAAGGAACAAGGTCACGCCTGTATCGTCGCCGACCCGGACACCCGTTTTGGGGTAGCTTCCGGG
>JBARKD010000400.1:0-15415 GCA_049800615.1 Acidobacteriaceae bacterium
TTTCACGTCGATGAGCGCACCAAGGTCGGCGCCGGTTGAAGAAGGAATCGATGCGGCAGCCGGCGCAGTTGGTGCAGCCGCTTGTGGCGCGGCAGGGGACTGCTGATGCGAACGATACCACCAGTAACCGAGCAGCAGCACAGCTAATAGAAGCGGGATCAGCCACAACAGCGGAGAGCGGCTTTTTTCCTCGCTCACGGTCTGCGCAACGACGGGGTCAACCTCCACTTTATGAGTGTGAACAGCCTGGGAGAAAAAGCCGGCGGGCAGCATACCCTGCAACACTGTGCCTTCCTTCGCCAGCAATGCCGGGAAAGTGCTTGCATTCAGGCTGCCGTCGCGGACCTTGTTGCCGAGATAGCTTAAAACGGCGTGCGCCCCAACCGCCAATAATGTTGCCGCTGCCGCTGAACGCAGGCCAGTCCTCGCGGCGATCGCCTCCGTCAGGCTACCCAACTTGTCACCGAAGATATTGGAAAGAAACTGTTTGGCCCCGGTCAGGAAGCTCGAGGCCGGGTTGGCTAATGCGCCATTGTTGAGCCCGGAGGCAAGGCCGCTCTCAGGAATGCCGGCTGCACTCTGTAATATCTGGCTAAGAAACGATTGGTTGTCCGATTTCTGTGACAGGCCGCTGATCACCGCAGCTACCGAGGATTGAACTCCATCGAGGACGGTGTGTTCGGAAGCGCCAAATTGGCTGGCGATATTTTGGATTGCGGAAGCCGGAATACCTTCAGCAATGGTGGCTAGGCTGGAACTTGGCACGGTAGTTGCCTCCTCATTTTGAAAGCGCAAGCCCGGACGTTCCAATTTCGAGATAAGCCTAAGTCGCGGGTCAATAAATTCGCAACCATGTTAGGCGTCAATTAACAATACTTTGTTTGATGGCATCGTCGAAAAAGCTACTTAACGGTTCGCACCATAACCAAGCGGCCGACAATGCCGTCGGTTTCACGGGTGGCACAATCTATCCCGGCATTGAGGACAGTTAAAGATGCATGAACAGAAGCTGCAAGTGGCGGACCGCTTGTTTGCGATTCTCGCAGTTTTCATCGCCTCTTCAAGCAAAGCGGTCGCAGGAGCGCTATCACCCCCTGGCGGCAGTGAGCGGCGACTTATAGCTTTTCTGCAGGAGATAGTCCGAAGATATTAATCCTGACGCGTCGGATTGCATCAGTTATCGATTGACTCGTACTGAGGTGATGAGTCCGCGCACAGACATGGAGGCGCCCAGGTCACGCTCTTCCGGCGAATTGCCGTGTTTCTGTATCAACCAGGATTTTCTCCCCTTCTTTGATAAAAAAGGGAACGCGAATTTCAAGACCGGTCTGGAGCGTGGCTGGCTTGGTCACACTGCCGCTGGCAGTATCCCCACGGACGCCCGGCTCGGTGTATGCAATAGCTAGCTCGACCTGCGACGGCAACTGCAATCCGATGGGATTGCCGTTGTACTTGTCGACGCGGATGATGACTCCTTCCAAAAGCAGATCCAGGGCGTCGCCGATCATCTGCCGGCTCAACGTAAGCGTTTCGTAGCTCTCCTGGTCCAGAAAGTAGGAACCATCCGCATCGCTGTAGAGATAAGACGCTTCAATCGTCTGCAGGTCGGGTTCCTTAAACTTATCGCTGGCTTTGAACGTCTTATCGAAGACGGCTCGGGTCAGCATGTTACGCATTTTGAGCCGGACGAGCGTTTGACCGCCCCTTGCGGTCGGGGTGGATATTTCCGACTCCAGGCAGTAAAAGGGAACGTTTTCTAATTCCACGAACATTTTGCGTTTTACATCAATAGCATCGATCAGAACGGCCATGGTTACCTCGGGTATCTGCCTAGAATAACAAGGGTTTGCGCACAACTCCGGGACGAAAACCGTGCTCTAAGGGATCGGTAGGAGGATTGGATGCGCACATTTCGGACCCTTGCTCTATCCGCTGTAGCTGCCGTCACATTGAGTGCCCTTTCCACGGCACCCGCACAGGTTTCCATCAACATCGGTGTGCCGCCAGTGTGCCCTTATGGCTACTTTAACTATGCGCCCTATGATTGTGCGCCCTATGGCTACTATGGACCTGATTGGTTCTCTGGCGGGGTATTCATAGGAGCTGGGCCATGGTTTCACGGCCCGCGCGGATTTTATGGCCACGTTGACGAACGCTATGATCCGCATCATGGGTATCACGGGCCCGTTCCGGCGCGGGGGGAGCAGCCTTTCAATGGCTTCCACGCAGGTGCGGCTTACGATGGGCACGGCCAACCCGGCAATCCTGGCCATGAAGGCGGCGGCGAGCACTCTCCGGGCTTTTCCGGCGGGGGCCATCCCGGAGGGGGGCACTCGGGTGGCGGGGGGCATCGCTAATACTGCGGAGCGGAGTCGTTCCGCAAGTCCACTACCTTATATCCCGGCGGAATCACGAAAAACTCTGGATCGGGCTCCGAAGTGCTCAATTCAGTGACCGTGAATTTCTGCCTGCCGCTCTCCGGACTATCCAGCATCGAGGAAAGATTGATGCCAAGCTGGGAGCAGTACCAGAACTCGCGGGTGGTGACCATAGGACGGTCGTTGCCCGCGATGCCTGGATTGATTGTTGTTCTGTCGCGGTATCCCTTCGTTTCGCAATCTTGCCGGCTTTCCAGTCCAAGTTCCTCGTGGGTGCGAAAGCCGGCGCCATTCGGCAATGGGCCGCTGGCTCGTAGATCGGGGCGGTAGTCTGTCGAGGGTGAGCCGCCATAGCGCAGTAGGTTGCACTGCTTCTGGCTTACAAAACAGTTGTAAAGAACGTGCTCGACCGGGTCGGCAATCTGCAGCACATTCATCGTGGATTCGATTTTTCCGCCCTTTGGTACCAGCAGCCAGCGCTCCTGGTAGATACGGCCTGCGCCGTCGCGCATGATCCGCCTGCGGTTGGTGAGCGTATAGGTACCTTCCTGACCAAGAGGCCGCGTCCACTCCGTAACCAGCGCGAGTTGGAAGGGCGCATTTGCCATTGGAGGGATGAAGATGCTTTCCAGCACCTCGCGCGTGCCGCCGTCGCGCACCCCAACTGTCTGGGCAAACAAAGAGTTGCCCAGCAGCAGGGCCAGTAAGAGTCCATTCCACCGAACGCAACGCACGCGAAAACGAAAACCCCGCGCCCTAGTCTAGTCCAACCCGTGACACAATGGATCTCAACTTTCGGAGCAACCAGGAGATCGGTATGAGGTCTGTCTTGTTGACTGTCGCATTGGCGTCACTCTCGGCCGCTGCTTGGGCGCAAGCAGAAAAGCCAATGACCCTCAAAGCTGTTCTGTTGGAGCAGCTGCGTTCTACCCACAACAAGGCCGAGTGGTTCGTGCCCGCCAATACAGCGGTCGCCGGGCTTACGCCGGCGCAAGCAAGTTGGACCGACAAGAGTGGAAACCACTCCGTGGGCCAATTAGCGAATCACCTGGTGTTCTGGGATCGTGAATCGCTGGCCAAATTCAAAGGCGAAACACCGGCAAAGTTTGACGGCAATAACGACGAGACCTTCAACAACTTCGACGCCAAGACCTGGGACCAGACCGTCAAGCAAGTGGACCAGGTAATGACGGAGTGGGAGGAAGCAGTCGAAGCCGCGGACGACGCGAAGGTTGCGCTTTGGGCTTCCACGATCGCGCACGTTGGCGCACACAACGCCTACCATATCGGGCAGATGGTTTACGTGCGTAAGCTCCAGGGTGCCTGGGATCCGGACAAAGGCGTGAAATGAGCCGTATCGGCAGAATGCTTTTTCGAACGCTATGGGTGCAAACAGGCGTTTACCAATCTTTGATCACCTGGGCGCTCAATCGAGCCTGCAGTTGCTTCCGATAACGACGGCTTAGCCGCAGGGCGGTGCCGTCTTCAAGCATCACACTGTACTCCCCGTCCTCGTTCAACTTTAAACCCCGCACACGATGCAGGTTTACGATTGTCGACCGGTGGATGCGGCAAAACATTTCGTGGTCGAGACCTCGCTCCAGGTCAGAAATGCTGCGACGCAGAAGATGCGTTTTGCCTCCAGTGTGCAGACCGGCGTAATAGTCGGCGGCCTCGATCCAGTCGATATCCGCCAAGCGGACGAAGTTTACCTGCCCAGCGCTCTTGATGACCACGAACGCGGGCTTGGGCAGCTCATCCTTCTGCCGTGCAATGGTTTGCTTGGCCCGCTCAACCGCCCGGGCAAAGCGTGAGTTATCGAACGGCTTCAGCAGGTAATCCAACGCGCCGGCTTCGAAGGCGCGCAGCGCATATTGATCATAGGCGGTTACAAAAACAACCACGGTAGGAGCATCCAGGCCCAGCGACTCCAGCACGTCAAATCCGTCGCATTCGGGCATTTGCACGTCGAGGAATAACAGGTCAGGCCGAGTTCTGCGAATTTCGCTTTGCGCCTCTTCCCCCGATGCGCATTCGCCAACGATTTCAATCTCCGGATCCTCGCGCAACAGAATCAGAAGATTGCTCCGCGCCAGCGGCTCGTCGTCCACCACCAGGGTACGAATTCTACCCGCCGATATTTCCACAGGCATCACTCGCGGAATGGGAGTGATACCGAAACCTCGACTCCCCCCGGGTCTTTTCCACCCGCATCATGGTTCTGCATTTTGAGTGCAAAGCCATCCCCGTAAAGGCTCTCCAGGCGGGTTTTCATGTTCGCCATTCCGATCCCGGAATTGATGCTTTCCCATTTCACGGCTGGGCCGTCGTTGTACACGCTCATGGTGAGCCGGTCATCGACGCGAGATGCCGCGATCCGGATCGTGCCTCCCTGTGCCCTCCGTGAGATCCCATGCTTGATCGCATTCTCGACCATGAGCTGCAAAATCAGAGTGGGCACCTGCGCCGGCAGCAACTCCCGAGGAACATCCACCGTAAACTGCAATCGCTCCACGAATCGCGTCTTTTGCAGATGCAGATACTTCTGCGTGAACTCCAGCTCCTGCCCCAATGGCACTTGTTGCCGCGTGGAATCCTTGAGCGCCCGGCGCAGAAGGTCGCTTAGCGCGGCGATCATGCCCACGGCGGCATCGTTGCGTTGCTCCCGTACCAGGCCGGCGATGGAGTTGAGGCTATTGAACAGAAAGTGCGGCTCGATCTGCCGCCGCAAAGCGTCGAGTTGCGCTTTGGAAAGCTGCTCGTTCAGGCGGGCAGTCTCGGTCTGTTGGTGGGCCAGCCTGGCTTTCGAATCAAGTACATAACTGGCAGCGAGAATCGTGGCGTACAGCACCAGCGAGGCCAGAATGCTGTTATAAAACCGGTCCAGCCAGACATGGACGAAGGGGCCCGCGGGGAATGCATTTCCGTATGGATCAAGAGTTTTGTCCAGGGCTGTCGACCAGGCTGCGAGAACCAGACTGATGGCAATGCAGGTTGCAAGATGCACGCCCCACATCGTCGGGGACTTCAGCTGGACAGGCGGGAATCGATGGCCCAGGCGCATGACGATCCCCGTAACTAAAGCCCAGGGCAAAAAGGAGAGAGCGGTAGTAAAGAACAGCCGCACCCAGGCGTGATGCATGCCCTCCGCACGCATGACGAAGACCGTCTGCATGGCAGCGATGAGTCCGAACCCCGACCAGATCACGGCGATCCACTTCCACCGGTGCGGCGGGGAACGTTTGCGGCTTGTGTGCATGTCCAAATCCTATTCCAGCCTTTCGTTGCCGGGAAAGCGATGCAGCGAATCCACGGAACTGTGCAGCCGCCGGTCTGGTCTTAGGACTATTCTCAAGGGGATACTTCCCGTATGTTCACGACACTCAGGATCGCTTTCCTGCTCGGCTTCGTGTTTCTCAGCGCGGCCGCTCCTCTGCCAGCCGACCAGGTTCCGCAATATACTTCCGGCGGCGAACTGGAATTCCCGCAAAACTACCGCGATTGGGTTTATCTCACCACGGGCTTTGACATGAGCTACAGCGCTTCCACGCAGATGGATAGCCACCACATGTTCGATAATGTGTTCGTCAATCCGGAAGCCTACCAGTCATATATGAAGACGGGCACCTGGCCGGATCACACCATGCTGGTGCTGGAAGTCCGCGCTGCCCCGGGAAGAGGCTCGATCAACCAGAAGGGCAACTTCCAGGGGGAGCGCATGGCCGTCGAAGTGCACGTCAAAGACAAGGGGCGTTTCCCCGAAAGTTGGGCCTTCTTTGGTTTCGAAGCGGGCGGAACGCCTGCGACCAGCGCGAAGAGGGTGCCTACCACGGCCGACTGCTACAGCTGCCATGCGGCGCATGCCGCCGTGGACACGACGTTCGTTCAGTTTTATCCGACGCTACTGCCCGTGGCAAACGCTAAAGGTACACTTTCCGCGGAATACCTCAAGGAGCTCGCAGTACCGGCAAAGAAGTAGCTGATCCTACCTGAAGCTGCGTCTTCGTCTAGCGCGCCTCAGTAAAGGCGTTTTTAATCGCCGGCAATGTATTCATCGTGCGATCCAGCAACAGGGGCAGAAAATCGAATGAGCGAGAGTTGCCGCCGTCGGAAGAGGGCAGCTCGATCGCTTTGATTTTCTCGTCCATTTCCTGATCCATGGCGACGATGTGGGCAGGAGTAAAGCTCGTACCCCGATAGCTTTTCGCCCAGAGCATTTGCCCTTCCGCGATGTCCAGAATCCCGGCATACGTGGAATCGCCCTTCACAAAAAATACAGATGCCAGGCATGAGTTCCGCGCCGGGCTATAGAAGACCGTGTCAAATCGTTCGTCGTGGATTGCGGGGTTGGCACGTTGTTGAGCCTCCACGTTCGCTTGCTCTTGCTGCTCGTACACTTTGCAATCCATATGCCGTTCCGCCGCGATCGCTGCCTGGGTGCCGGAAACGACTAGACTGAGAACCGCTACCTTTGCTGTGTGAGCCGAGAACCGCGCAACTTTTGCCACCATGGCGAAGACCTCCCCTGGTCTGTGCTAGGCGACGTTAGACGGTTCTCCGATCGCGGACAATCCCACCTTTGGTTAGCGGCAGGCCGTCCTGTTACGAACGTCGCGTTACCAAAAAGTGACGGGGAATCAACGGATTGCCGGGTGGCCGGTCATGGGTGGAAAAAACTGTAGAGCAATACGGCAAGAACGGTGCCGCTGACGAGGACGTAGATCTTGTCCTTCTGGCTGGCAAAGCTATAGAGGCAGAAGGCAACGCGCAGGATCGGCGTGGCAATCAGGATCAGAATGCCCAATCGGATGATGCTGCCGCTTTCCAGGCGGCTAACGCCGCGTAAGACCGGCGAAATTTTGTCGGCGGCGCGAGGAATCCCATGAAAATTGCGGTAATCCGGCTCCACTCCATGAGCACGGAATAAATAAAGAACGGCGCCGATCAGAACCACCACGGCAGCTGTCGTGACGCCGACGCGCAGCATCCGGCTCACGGTGATCTCCATTTGCAGATCTGCTTGAGATGCCATCCGGTTACAACCTTCCCGTGGCTCCGCTATAGATCATTTCCACGCCCAGCGCGACGATGACCACAGCGAAGACAATTCTTAAGAGGGGCACACGAATCTTGACCAGCAATCTCGCTCCCATAACCGAACCCGCCAGGACTCCCAGCATGACCGGCGCCGCTAAGCCCGGCGCAACATATCCGCGCCCCACGTAAAGACCTGCGCTGGCAGCGGCGGTCACTCCGATCATGAAATTGCTGGTCGTCGTGGATACCTTGAAGGGAAGCTTCATCGCCCGGTCCATGGCCAGCACTTTCACCGCTCCGGAGCCGATCCCAAGCAGGCCGGAAAGAACTCCGGCAACGAACATGATGGAAAAGCCGGCGGGAACATTGCGGGCGATATAGGCCTGAGGGCCATGGTCTGTGGGATAGTCCCCGGTCAACTTCAACTTTTCCGCCAACGCATTTGGGGCGAGCTCGGCCCCATCCTCCTTGACACGGAACGAACTCCAGGCGGAATAGAGCAACGTCACACCGAAGATTATGCCGATGGCCGGAGTGGCGATGCGGGTGGTCAGGTACGATCCCACTAACGCGCCGACCGTGGTCGCGACTTCGAGGAACATCCCAATGCGGACATTGGAAAATCCTTCGCGGACGTAGGAGACCGCGGCGCCGGAAGAGGTGGCAATCACTGAGATCAGCGATGCGCCAATGGCATAGCGAAGGTCAATATGGAAGAGCAGCACCAGAACCGGTACGATGACCACACCGCCGCCCAGGCCGGTCAACGAGCCGAGCAGCCCTGCAAAAGCAGACGTAATAAGAACTGCCGCCGTGAATTCGATCAGCCCCACTCGCAGGCTCCGGCTGTTGAGTTTCGCGGAACGCTCGAAGCAGGCTGCGGAAAAAGAGGGTCATGGCTCGACCAACCTACAGGATTTGACCAGTGGTCTATGGTGAGACACGGCATCCAGCGCCTCGCTTGGTGCTTCGTCAGGTTTCTCCGTAGCCTGTTAAGCCGCGGCCAGTCTTATAGTGTGCAACAGCGCTCCCGCTGATACGAAACAAAAATAAGGAAATCGCGGCGCACCGGCGGCATCCCAGTCACCCTCCCCTTCGGCCGTTTGTCCATCCTACCGGCATCCAAAAATCGTTTCAATTGAGGAGATGCGGCCGGAATAGCCGGGATAGGAGCGGAATTATGCCTGGGCGGGAAGGACAACTTCTTTGGCGGCGCTCGGATTCAGCACCAGCTCATAGATGGTCATCATCTGCGCGTAATTACGCTCGGCGGTGTATTTCGTTTCGTACTCCTCACGAGCCTGGAGCCGCATCAGGGCGGTTTCGTCCGGATGCGCAATCCACCATCTGATCGCTTCTGCCAGGCTGGCGGAGGCGCCGGCATCAAAATGCAGCCCGGTGCGGAGATGATCGACGATCGACATCATGCTTCCCAGGTTACCGGCAATTACCGGCAGCCCTACCGCGAAGGCTTCGGCAATGATCATGGGAAACCCCTCGTACCAGGTCGATGGCAGGACGAGCACTGAGGCATCCTTCATCCGCTGCAAGATCTCGTCTCGAGGCAGCCATTTCAGCCAGGTAACGTTCTTCAATCGCCCTACAGCCTTTTCGACTTCGGGGCCCATGGGACCATCCCCGGCAATCTGCAGCGGGAGTTCCGTTCCGATTTTCTCCCAGGCTTCGAGGAGCGTCGTGATGCCCTTCTCCGGGGTTAACCGGCCTACGAACAAGGCATAGTTTCCCTTGCCGGCGCCAAGACCTGGGTCGGCTTGAAGAAAATTGGGCTTGACGAGGATTTTTTCCGGCGGGAATCCACCCTGGATAAATTTGCCGCGAGCGAAATCCGTCAGAGCGATGTACGCCGATACGTGCCGGCCCCAGGTCTGCTTGTAGTTGTGGACGGACAGCATCGCGGCTGCCGCGGCTGTGGCCATTCGGCTCCCGCGATAGCAGGCGTGCTGCACTCCCGGCCACGGAATCTGTTTCCCAAGGCATTCTTCGCACACGTGTCCGTCGCGGAAGAAAGTAGCCGTGGGACATAACAGGCGGTAGTTGTGCAGGGTTTGAATGACCGGAATTCCGCTGTCCCCGGCCGCATAGTAAACCGCGGGGGAGATCACGGGAAACGTGTTATGAACGTGTACCAGGTCCGGCTTTTCCTGGCGCATCCGCCGGCAAAGCTCGGCATGCATTTGCCGGTTCCAGATCGTATTGCCAAGCAGGAGCAGCGAGCTTTGACCTTTGACCTCGTCATTGCTGGCCTGGAACAGCGTCACCCGGTGCCCATGGGATCGCAACAGTTCAGCTTCCTGGGCAAAAACCTGATCCTCGCCGCCGGGCCTCTGATACGAATTGTGGACGGAGAGGATCTTCATCTCAAACGTTTTGCTTGCCGCGCATGACGCGGTTGACCATCTGCTTCCATACGCTCTGCGTCAGCAGCAGATCGATCGCCCGCTGGAACATCGGCCGGGGAAGACGGTTGGAGTATCTCCAGAACCGATCCACCTTGGAATCTGCCCGCAATCCATAACGGCATAGATCCCCGTGCGCCAGACGCATGGCGGGATCGTTATTCAGGCGATGCCGCATGTAGTTCATTTTGAGATAAAGCGGATTGCGGTTGATAGGCGGAAACGACTGGGCGAGGGTCATATCGACGCCTTCCAGGTAACGTTTCTGCTCCAGCCAAAGAGAATCCATGATCTTTAGCTCCCGCTCCAGTCGGCGCGAGGTGATGTGGGTAGAATTCTGGTCGTTGGCGCCATGCAAACGCCAGCGCGCGAGCGGCTCATCCACCGCGCAGAGCCCGGTCATGAGTGGGGCAAGGCGATGAAACATCTGCTCGGCATAGCCGGTGTATTCCACGGGGATAGGAAAGATGCGATCGGCTATTTCCCGCCGAAGCGCCAGGTTCGTGGTGGGGGGCAGGCCCATCAGGATCCCGCAGTTGTCGTAGGTCATCTGCGCGCAGTCACCCGTGGGCAGGGCGCTCAACAGCGGATAGAGGCCGCGGGCCCGTTTTTGGTTGTCGACCAGGATGGCGCGATGAATGGCAAAGCCCGCCTGGGGATTGGCCCGAAACGCGTTCACCACCGCCTCGATCTTTTCGGGCAGGAAAGTATCATCGGCGTCGAGCAAGCAGATGATGTCGCCGGAACAGTTGCGATAAGCGGCATTGAGATTGGCGGCCATCCCGCCGTGAGGGTTGCGCAGGAGGCGGACCCCCAGGCCCCGGCTGACATACGTGTCCACTACCTCGCAGGAGTTGTCCTGCGAAGCATCATCGCTGACTATGATTTCCGCCGGGGGATAGGTCTGATCGAGCGCGCTTTCGATTGCCTGCCCGACATAAGCCCCATAATTAAAGCAGGTTATGAGTACGGAGACAGAGGGCTTCGCGGGAAGGTCCTTCAATGGAACGGGAACGAATTTGCCGGCGGAGATTTCCACGGCCATGCCGATACCCCCAGGTACATCCTCTCAGATCAGACAGTGCCCCTCAATTCCTCTCAGGGGTCAGATTCCGGTAGAAGGTGCGCCACGCGTCCACGAAGTTATCTACGGAGCATGCGGAGGCCGCCTGGCGGGCTCGCTCGCCCATGGTGATCCGGGCAAGCTCATCAAGAGCAAGCATACGCTCCAGGCCCTGCCTGACCCCGTCCACGCTGGTCTCGATCAGAAATCCGTTCTCTCCATCCCGCAGCAGATCCTCCACCCCATGCAGGTGGGACACGACGACGGGAAGCCCGGAGGCCGCGGCCTCATAGGTGACCAGGGAGAAAGTTTCGTAGAGCGACGGAAAAACAAAAACGTCTGCACCCCACAGGTAGGGCCGGACGTCCGATTGCATCCCCACAAACCTGACCCGTTGACGGAGCTGGCGCCTCGCGCTTTCTTCGCCGTAGCGGGCAATAAGGTCGGACTCACCCCCAACCACGACCAGTTTGACACGGTCCACTCCCGGAGTGGCCATCGCGTCCAGCAGAAGAGGCAGGCCCTTGCGCTCAAACTGCCCCAAGGCTACGAACAGACCTACCAAGTCCTCTTCGCCGAAATCGAGACTGTGACGAAACGCCTGCCGATCAAACCCGGACGGCATCTGCAGCCGGCTCACGTTGATCGGATTCGGCAAAACGGTCACCTTGTCTGCGAGGAAAGGAAATGTCGTCGTCAGCTCCCTGGCCAACCCGCGCGAGGGAACGACAACCTTGCCGGCTCGAGGATAGACAAAACTTTCCATCCAGCCATGCAGCGTATGGTCGAGCCAGCGGAACCACCCCCGTAGGCCCTTGGCGCCAGATCGTTTCCAGTGATGCCTAAGATACCCGCCATGGCAAAAGTGGGAATAGAAGATGTCGCCGAATGAAAGGTTGCTCTCGACCGCCTGGATTACGTCAAACGTGGGGCCTCCGCGAAGCCGATAGAGGAGATAGCAAAGCGGCGCCATCAAGTGATACACGACGAAAAGGAGGGCGAGGGGGCGCGTTGGCGAAGGCACGCGCACAAACTTTATTTTTTCCGGACAGGGATTCTCGAACTCGACGGCAAAGACGGTGAATGCGTGCTCCGCCGCCAGGGCGCGCAGCATTGTCAGGTGGCAACTACCAATTGGATTGTTGGGGATGATCTTGTAGTCGAAGATGGCAATGCGCAAGGGAGATTCCTTAACCAGGGAAAAACGCCGTGACAAGCGCGCCCGGAAGCCTTAGAGGGGCCAGTGCGAAGCTCTGCCCTTACCGCCGCAGAGAAGGCGGAGAATCAGGGCCACAGGATTTGCGGGGTGTCAGGACGTGCACACGCCCAGCGCAGGAAGATCCTGGCCGATCAGGCCATTTTGACCAGCGAAAGGCGGCCCGGGCGGGGCACCTTGCCTACGATCCTCTTGGCGATCTCAAGCGATGCGGTTGCCGCCGGAGAGGGCGCGTTGCAGACATGAAGGGAGTTTTTGCCTTCGAGCAGGAGAAAGTCGTCGACCAGGCTTCCATCGCGAAGAAGAGCCTGGGCACGCACGCCACTCTTGCTCGGAATCAGATCATCTGCCTGAACCTCGGGTATCAGCCGTTGCAGCGCGCGGGTAAAGGCAGCCTTACTCATGGAGCGATACATCTCGTGAGCGCCTTCGCGATAGTACTTCGATGACAACTTCCAGAAGCCGGGAAAGAACAGGACCTCGGAGAGGTCGCGCCAGCTGAAATCCGACTTACTGTAGCCTTCGCGCTTCATACTGAGCACGGCGTTCGGCCCGGCGTGAATGCTTCCGTCCATCATGCGCGTGAAGTGCACGCCGAGGAAGGGAAACGCCGGATTCGGCACCGGGTAGATGAGATGCTTCACCAGATGGCGGCGCTCCGGTCGGAGCTCAAAGTACTCACCGCGGAACGGGACGATGAGAGCCTTGGGATCCATGCCTCCCAGCTTGGCGACGCGATCGCTGTGCAGACCAGCGCAGTTGATCAGGTAGCGCGTTTCGAGCGAACCCCAGGAAGTTTCGAGCAGGTGGCCCAAAGGAGTAGGGACGATGTTGAGCACTTCTGTGCCAACCTTGAGTTCCCCTCCCTGCTGCTGAATCTCGTGAACCAGGGCATGGCAGACCTGGCGGTAGTCGACAATACCGGTCGTTGGGACACGTAACGCGGCGATGCAGGAAACATGCGGTTCTATCTCTTTGACCTCTTCCGGTGTAAGCCGCATCGCCGGCACGCCGTTCTCGAGAGCACGATCGTAGATGTTGTTGAGCCCTGGAATTTCCTCCGGGCGGGTGGCGACAATCAGCTTGCCGCAAATGTCGAAAGGCACGCCATACTCGTAACAGAAGGCGCGCATCGATTGATTGCCGGCCTGAGCCATTTCGGCCTTGAGGCTGCCTGGTTTGTAATAGATACCGGAGTGAATGACGCCGCTGTTGCGCCCCGTCTGGTGCTGAGCAAACGCAACTTCCTTTTCCAGCAAGAGAATTCGGGCAAAAGGATAGCGGCGGCCGAGTGCGGCGCCGGTCGCCAGACCGACGATTCCTCCACCGATGATCGCGAAATCGTACATTGGGATTGCCTTCTGAAGCCTCTGGGGGGAGGAGTACAGGGCGGATTCGATTAAACGGCAACTACCTCAGTGGACAGACCCATCTTCTCGAGATCGGCCTTGATTTCGGGTTGGTATATCGGGTTCATTGCGATCGCCAGGTCTGGTCTGTATCGCTTGAGAAAAGCAGGCGAAACAATCTCCTGCCCGGTGCCGGCCATGTATTTGCCTTCGCGAAAAGGATTGATGTCTACGACGTACTCGATCTCAGAATCCGGCGTGTATAGTTTGAGCGCCGTCAGGAAGGCCACGCCCTTCGAACCCGAACCCCAGATCACTGCGCGCTTCCCATTGCTTACCGTTTGCTCGAGCTTGCTCTTCCAGGAGGCCATTCTCTCCTTCTGGTTCCGCGTGAAGAATTCGATCTCCTGGTCAAGCGCGGTCGAATCCGGTTTCTCGACGAAAGTCGCAGGCGTGCGCGAAGGTTTGGTCGAGATCATCAGATATTGATCGTCGTAGTCGGTCCACACCTCGAGAATGTCGAAGCCGCACTGCCGGAACAGCAGCGAAAGCGAGTCCGCCGTGAAGTAGGAGCAGTGCTCGTAGTAAATATCCCAGAAAGCAAGATCGCGCAGCACGCGATGCATATCCGGCACCTGGAAGAACACCACGGAGTCGTAACGATCGCCGACGGAGCGCCGCACTGTGCTTACGAAGTTGGCCGTATCGGGAATGTGCTCCAGGGTCATCTTGCAGCACACAAAATCGCCCTGCACGTGGGCATACTTTTCGCCATAGAAATCGGCAACGAATTCGATGTCGGTCTCGGCGCTGGAGGGCTTCCGGGCGCTGACAAATGCGGGGTCAAAGCCTACCCCGCTATTCTTGCCCATCTCGCAAATGAGAGAGAGGAACTCGCCCTTCCCGCACCCAATCTCGATGATTTTCTTTCCGTGCAGGTCGTACTTATCGATCAGCTCAGAAGCCAGGCGGTGATGGAATGCCTGGAACGTGCCGGAAAACCCCTGCGTCTCCTCATAGTCAGCGGAGTAGTTGTGCACAGTGGGATCGAAGACGGTGTTAGCGATAAATCCGCAATAGGAGCATTTACCCAGAGCGATATCGCCTTTGGGAAAGTTAACCGCAACTTCCCGCGTGGGCATTTGCAACACACTGTGAACTGGTACCCGCGGCACCTCGTAGAAAACAGCCAGGTCGCCCTTGAGGCAGTTCGGGCAGGTCTTGATCTCAGGCATTTCTTGGTCCCCGTTAAGAAGATTTGGTGTAAGACACATTCCGGTGCCATCGCTTCATGGCATGGGTTGGGTCGGAGAAGAACACATATCGACGAAGCGATTGGAGACGGCTTCGTGCAGGCAAAGAAAAAGGGTTCGCCCTTTGATCGAGCACGGTGGCTCGATAGGCAAAACCGCAAAAATCCCTCCACTTCGCTGGAGACGAGGAGGAGTGGCGAAGGAAGCATGCTTCTGAATGCGAGCGTTGCTGCATTGACATGGGCTCCCACCCTTCGCAAACGCGGAGGATGGGAGGCCCGAACGCCGCATCAAAAAGAACGGACTACTTGCTGCCGACTAACTCTGGACGGAACACCTTGACACCACCGCCGGCGGCATCCGGGCTGTCGTATGCCGTAGCCACGTCTTCCGGCATTGGGCTAAGATCCACGCCCTTCATGAAGTCGCGTAAAGAGGTCCCAACCGGCTGTGAATCGATGTTGTGAGCACCTTTCCTGGCCTTCACGTCGAGCAGATTGACGGTGCGGAAGTCGATGCTGAATCGGGTGCGGCCCGAGGTATTGGGCACAGTGGAGTGCATGTTGGCGGCGGAGAACACAAGCGCACCACCCGGCTCGGTAATGACCCGTACCTGGGGATCGAGCTCCATCGGCTGCTCAGGCTTGGGCTGTTCGCGCGTATCTGACTTGATGTGCTTGGCCGCATCCGCGCGGCCGGTGC
>JBARKD010000401.1:0-7819 GCA_049800615.1 Acidobacteriaceae bacterium
GGTTTTGGGTTTGGCCACCTTGTAGAGTTTAAACGACTTAGGTTTGGCCAATCAGCGCCTAGCGGTGGGTTCGCGCTCAGTGCGCCCCCCGGGAACCACGCTCTTTGACAACTTATCGACTCTCAAAGAAGGGGGACTCGCAGGGGAACTGCCGGTCCCTTCCCCCTCCCGATTGAACGCCGTGACCCAGGTCTCTTTCGTCGTCGGCCAATCACGCCATCAAGGATCGACCGCTGCCGCCTCGCTCCGCGATCCGCCGGTAGAGGCCGCTGCCATCGCCAGAATCAAGATAGGCCACGCACCAACGGCAGGCCGTGAAAACGGATAATCGAAGGCTGCGTGCACCAGGACAACGAGCACGCCAATCCCCCAAATCGACCGGATCGCGGGCTTGACGCTCCAAACCGAAAGAGCCAGCATCAAGGCCCCGACGGGCATGCCGCCTTCTGCCGTCCACTGCAGCCAATCAGAATGCGCCTGATTGACAATAACTCCCGGATCGAATGTGGCGAAGGCTGGATATACCGCCGGCCAACAGCCGAGCCCCCAACCGAAAAAAGGGCGTGCAACGATCATATGCAAGGTAGACAGTGCGAACTGCCAACGGCCCTGGGCCAGCGCCTCGGAAGAAAACCGCGCGGATGTTCTTTCCGAACCAACAATTAAGACTAGAACGGCAGTAACCACAAAAAGGGCAAGTGCCAGATAGAGAGCTCTCCGACGCCCACTCGCGTTCTGCCGATGTGCCAGCACAACAACGGTTATTAACTCGGCAAGCACGAGAATGAGGCCGCCTCGCGAAGCGCTGACTACCATCGCAGTGAGCAGCACTGCGGATGTCCCAAGGAAGAGATATCCCTCTCTATTCCGGCGCAGAGCCCGGAAGAGCGCCAGGGGGAAGACCGCTTCAATAAAGGCCGCGAAGTGGGTGTGATACACAATGGGCCCCATCACAAAGTCGTGGTAGCCGGAAGGGAATACCCCATACACCGTCCCCGGCGATAGATATGCCTGCAGAATGGCTTCAACAGAAAGGGCAGCAGCAAACCAGACCATGACGGTACGAACCGTGCGCGCCAGATCTCTCTGATCCAGTGTGACTACTCCCACGTAGTAGATAGCGGCCCACGTCATCCACTGAAAGGTGGCTCGCTCGGTAGCAAAGCGGTTGATGGTCCAGCCTGCGACGAATTGCAAGCCACCCCAGAGGACGACGAAGCTTAGCACGAACAGCGGGAAAACGGTGCCGCGTACAGGCGTACGTCCTAACACCATTGCTATCCCCGCGAGTAGGAATACGAAACTTTCAAATAGCCCGACGGTCCAGTTCGCGGGGATCCAGAGCGTGAGTGTCGCCACACATAAACCGGCAATCAGAAACAGCGCGAGTGGCGTATTACCTGCAGGCGAAACATGATCCAGAACCATTGATTGGGACGAGCCACCTTCGGCGAGTTTGCCTCTCGAGAGCTGGTGAAATTTGCCGATACCGATTAAGTCTTCTGACCTTTGGCCACCATAAACCATCCAAACAAAGGGGCAAGCGACTCGAAGGGCTTGCATTGATGTTTCTCGATCGAAATCCCAGGATCAAACAATTTCCGCAGCTTTCGCGCCGTATACAGGTCTACGTGGACCGGTGCGGTACTATTTCCCAAATGCACTTTGAGGTTGGTCCCGTACCTCAGAAAGCGCCACAGTGTGAAATACGACCAGAACGCATATACGTGGACGTTGAATCTGCCGCCAGGGCGAAGCACACGATAGATTTCGCGAACTGCCTTTTTCGGCTCATCAGAGTACATGAGAACACCGTGACAATAGACATAATCAAACGCGCCGTCCTCGAAAGGAAGACTGCGCATGTCAGCGCGCTGAATAGCTGCAAGACCACCGACGCGTTCGCGCGCCATTTCTAGGTGCCTCTCAGTTATATCTACTCCGGTTGCAACCGCACCATGTTTCGCAAATTGAAGCAGGTCGCTACCGGTTCCACACCCGATTTCGAGAACTCGTTCCCCCGCGTGCTTGCGGAACTCTGCGACCTCACAGAGCCACGGATAGATGGAGTATCGCTCTTTCTCGGTCAAAAATAGAGGCGTCTCGTTCCAGTGGTCCTGGGCAAGCTGCGCAGCATCTGGCATAACCCACTCCGAGTGAAGCGAACAACTTCTAACGAGGCTAATCCATATCGCGTTGCGAAGCTACCGGGCCGCCGCCAGCGATTCCATCGCATCGGTCGATCCAACGCCCCCGGCCGCAATGAACTCCTTCCACCACAGGGCAAAATTCAATAAATACCAGGCTTCGCGGCTCCTACCGGTTTGCAGGAGTTTCATAACCGCGGACCGATCGAGAAAGTCGGTTTGCAGGCAAAATGCCGACAGCTCGCGCAAGGCAAATTCACCCAGCTCACCGCCAAACCATTCGTCGACCGGTACGCCAAAGCCTTGCTTCCGGCGATCGGTGATGTCGTCAGGAATCAGACCGCGAACCGCCCGCTTCAAAATGTGCTTCGACTCGTTTCCCCGCGTGATCGTCGCCTCGGGGATGCTCATGGCAAGCTCGACGAATCTGTGGTCGAGAAAGGGAACGCGGGCCTCGAGGCTGGCCCCCATTCCCATCTTGTCCAGCCGCATCAAAAGCAATTCGGGCAGGCGCAAGTTGAGATCGAGATAGGTCATCCACTTGACCGGCGTCGTTTCCCACGCTTTGTCCAGGAACCGTTCGTGGAAAGGCCGGACCACGTCCCAGGAGGTCTCGTTGCGAAAGCGCTGCCGCAGTCGAGCGGACAGCAGGTCCAGCTTGGCGCGGTGGGTGAAGGCATAAGCGCCGCCCCAGAAAATCGGATATCCAGCGCTTCCTCGCCACAAGAGCTCATACGACGGCCCGCGCGACTTGCCCAGGGTGCTCAGCGCAAGCAGCCCCAGTTGCCTGGCCAAATTCGGAACCGGGTTTTCATTCCAGCGAATCAACCGCCGAATCTGTTTCCATCGCTCGTAGCCCCAAAAAAGCTCGTCCGACCCCTCGCCCGCCTGCGCGACAACCACCCCATGCTCGCGCGCCAGCCGGGAAAGAAAATACACCGGCATGCAAACCGGGTCGGCGATCGGCTCATCCTGCAAATAGACCATGTGGGGAAGGAAGTCGAGAAAATCCTGCTGGGTGAGAATCCGTTCATGGTGGAACGATCCAATGCGGTCCGCCATTCCTTTGGCCAGCGGCAACTCACTTTCGCAACCGGGATAATCCTGGTCGTACCCAACCGAAAATGTTTGCACCTTCTCCCTGGCGCATTCGGAAAACAGGGCCGCGTTGGTGCTGGAATCGATCCCACCGGACAAAAAGACGCCCACGGGAACGTCGCTCACCGTGCGCAAGGCCACACTGGCGCGCAGTTCGGCAAGCAACCGCTCAGCAATCTCTTCTTCGCTCACCCCGGTAAGCGGCGTGGTGTGGTCAAGGACGTCCCAATATCGCTCCTGGCGCTGCTGCCCCTCCGCGTCGACGGTCAGGACCGAACCGGGCGGTAATTTGTGGATGCCGGCAAACATCGTGTCCGGCGCAGGCGTAGTAACAAAGGTTAGGTAGTGAAAGAAAGCCTCTTCATTGACCGTGCGCGCCTGTTCCGGATCCTGCAGAAGCGCCTTGATCTCCGAAGCGAAGGTGATTCGCCCATGGTGGATGGCGTAGTAGAGCGGTTTGATGCCAATACGGTCGCGAATGAGCCAGAGGCGGCGTTCCTTGGTATCCCAGAGTGCGATGGCAAACATGCCGCGAAACTTCCGCAGGCAATCAATGCCCCACTCTTCGAAAGCGTGCAGAATGACCTCGGTGTCGGAGTGATCCGTCTTCCACTTCCGGCGCCCCAGACCTTCCAATTCACGACGAATCGCCGCGTGATTGTAGATCTCGCCGTTGAAGACGATCCGGATCGAGCCGTCGGCATTGCTCATCGGCTGCGAGGCAGCGTCCGACAAATCGATGATGGAGAGGCGGCGATGCGCCAAGCCCAGCTTGCGGTCGGGTGCAACCCATAAACCGGCGCCATCGGGGCCGCGGTGGACCATGGTGTCCCGCATGCGGGTCAGGTAGTCTACCGTAACCTCGAAGTTACTGCTATTAAACGCTAAGACACCGGAAATTCCGCACATCTGCCGAGACCAGGTGGGATTATTAGAACAGATGAGCAGAAGCCGCTTGAGAATAATGAACGTCGTTGGGGCACGGCCGAACCTCATGAAAATCGCCCCGCTGATGGCAGAACTCCGCCGGCATGAGGAGATGCAGCCGCTGCTGGTCCATACCGGCCAGCATTACGACTACTCCATGTCCGAGGTTTTTTTCGAGCAATTGCGCGTGCCCAGACCCGACTACAACCTTGGCGTTGGGCCCGGCGCTCATTACGTGCAAACTGCCGACATCATGCGCAGGTTTGGAGATCTGGTCCAACAGGACCGCCCCGATATGGTGGTCGTGGCCGGCGATGTAAACTCCACCATTGCCTGCGCCCTGGTGGCGGCCAAAGAAGGCATTCCCGTGGCCCACGTCGAAGCAGGGTTACGCAGCTTCGACCGCACCATGCCGGAGGAAATCAATCGCATTCTCACCGATGCCCTGGCCGATCTCCTGTTCACCACGGAGGAGAGCGCAAACCGGAACCTGGCCAATGAGGGCGTAGCCCCCGGCAAAGTATTCTTCGTGGGCAACCTCATGATCGATTCCCTGGTGCGGGCGCTCAAAATACCCTGGACCTCTCCTTTGCGCGCCGAATTGGGCCTCCACCAGGCGCCGTACGCGGTGCTCACGCTCCACCGGCCTTCCAATGTGGATGACCCGGACCAGCTACAGAGCACACTCGAGGCCATCGCCGAGGTAGCCCAGCGCATCCCGGTGGTTTTTCCCGCCCATCCCAGAACCTCGCGTAATATCGACGCCGCCGGGATCAAGACGGCGCATGTTTGGCCAGGGGGCCCGCTTCCCGGCAAAGGACTGTGGATGATGCCTCCTGCGTCTTACCTGGATTTTCTGGATTTGATCCGGAATGCCGTGATGGTCATTACGGATTCCGGGGGAGTCCAGGAGGAGACGACATTCCTGGATGTCCCCTGCCTCACCTATCGCGACAATACCGAGCGGCCAGTCACGGTCGCAATGGGAACAAACCGGGTCGTGGGATGTGATCCCCACCGGGTGCTCCTTGCCGCCATGGAAGTGCTGGAAGACCCCTTGCGAGAAAGAAACAAGGCGGCGCGGTTACGGCCCCCCCTTTGGGATGGGAAGGCTGCCTTGAGGATCGTGCGCGTGATCAGGGAAGTTTTGCAGGGTGATCCTGCCTGTGCCGCGGAGCGCGTGCCCTTGTGACTCCGGTGGAGTCCGACAGCCTGGTTGAGGCGATTCGCGCGTTGCGCACCTGGATGGAAAGCAGGCAGTTCACAGGACACGACCCCTTTGACCTGCTCAACTCAGCCTATCTCCGCGGAGCGCGGATCCCCCGTTCCAGTCTTGCCGGCAACCTGCTCAGTATCCTGATCATTCAAGGCGGTAAGCGCTTCGGCGGTCTGCGGCTGCGCCGTCTGCTGAAGGTTCCCGCCAGCCGAAACCCAAAAGCTCTGGGGCTCTGTCTTTCGGCCTATTGCGACCTGGCGCGATCGGGGCAAGACGTTGCCGGCCACGCGGCGTGGCTCAAAAGCGAATTGATCCGGCTGCGTTCCGCGCACGAACCCGATTACTGCTGGGGCTACGACTGGGACTATGTTTCGTTCAGGGGCTCCAGGCTGACGGCCTTCTCGCCGAACTGCGTCGCGACCTATTTTTGCGGGTCGGCGTTTCTGGACATGAGCGAGGTCTTTCAAGACGGGGAGGCCCGGGAAATTGCCCAATCCGCGGCCCACTTCGTTGCCTCGCGGCTGAATCGCTCCTTCGAATCCCCAGAGGAAATCTGTTTCAGCTATACACCCAACGACATCACGCAGATCTTCAACAGCAGCGCGCTGGCTGGCGCCTTGCTGGCCCGAGCCGGCAAATTGACAGGCGGCGAAGCCTACCTTTCGCTCGCCCGCAAGTCCATGGTGTTTCTGGCAAGGCGCCAGCTGCCAGCCGGCGGATGGTACTACGGAAAGCTGCGCCGGCAACAATGGATCGACAGCTTTCACACTTCATATAACGTTTGCGCCCTGCTCGCCTACCAACAGGTCACCGGGGATTCTTCTTTCGAAGAACCGATGCTCAGGGGACATCGCTACTATCAGAGCACCTTCTTTACCCGGGACGGAGTGCCGAGATACTTCCATGACGAGACGTTTCCCGTCGATATCCACGCCAGCGCCCAGGCGATCCTGCACTTCGCGGCGTTCTCTTCCATCGATCCGGCGGCCCTTGATCGTGCCTGGATCATCTTCCGCTGGGTGCTGACAAATATGAGGGCTCCGGATGGTTACTTTTATTATCAGCGCCATCGTTTCTGGACCAACCGGACTCCTTACATGCGCTGGGGACAAGCCTGGATGCTGCGAGCCTTAGCCAGGCTTCTGCTGGTGACCAGAAATCCCGGATCACACGTTGGATTATGATGCTCGCGGGACGCAAAGATGCGGATCTGGATTGACCTGGATAACTCGCCCCATGTGCAGTTCTTCCCTCCCCTCATCAAGAGGCTGGAAGAAGCTGGATATGGGGTGGAGATCACCGCCCGGCGGTTCGGCCAGGTAGAAGAGATGGCCCGCTCGCACGGTCTGCGCTATGTGTTGATCGGTGAGCATCGCACACCCCGCTTCTTCCTGACGCGGGCTGCGGCCACGTTCGCCCGGGCCGCCATGCTGCTGCGCTACGGTCAAAGAGTGCGCCCCGCGATCGCCGTGAATCACGGGTCCCGCGCCCAGGTGCTGGCGGCATGGCTTCTGGGTATCCCCGTCATGACCATCTACGACTACGAGTTCGTCGATGCCAAAGTATTTTCCAGGATGGCGACCAAGCTGCTTTTGCCGGAGACCATACCCGCCGCGACCCTCGAGGGGCGGCATATCGACCTCAGCAAGGTCATCCGCTACCCCGGCTTCAAGGAAAACGTGTATCTGAGCGGTTGGCACAACTCTCCCGGCGTGATGGACGAGCTGAAACTGGATCCTGGAAAGCTGATCATTACCGTTCGTCCGCCGGCTACCTGGGCTCACTATCAAAGTCCTTATTCCGAAGTCCTTTTCCGGGCATTGGTAGAACGGCTGCGGGACGATCGAGACGCCCAGGTTGTCGTGCTGCCGCGGACGCGAAAGCAAGGAGAAGAGCTGAAGAGGGCTTATGGCATGAAGTCGGCCCCCTTCCAGGTTCCGGATAAGGCCGTGGACGCCCTCAGCCTCATGGCGCACTCGGACGCCGTCTTGAGCGGAGGGGGAACCATGGCCCGCGAAGCCGCCATTCTCGGAACCCCGGCCTACAGCATCTTTGCCGGTAAACCAGGCGCCGTCGACGCTGCCCTCGAGCGCGATGGCAAACTCGTCATCCTCAGAAAAATCGAAGAAGTCAAAAATTTGCGTTTTGAGAAGAATAAGCGGGCGTTTCGCTCCAACACTGCGGATGCCAGGACCGGGGAAGTGATCCTGCAGCACATCATCGCCTTGGGAAGCTGACCCCGGGATCTCCCTCTCCATGCCCCGGACAACTCGGCGTGTGCGCCTTTCCGTAAAGAAAGGTGCAGGATCCTCACCCACGCCACGAACCTCCACGGGTAAGCCAGGGGCGCCCGGTATAATTTGTCTTTTCAGGTGAGGCACCTACAGTGAGGCGATTGGTCGGGTTGGCATTCCTGGCGACGAGTCTGTCG
>JBARKD010000402.1:0-15472 GCA_049800615.1 Acidobacteriaceae bacterium
CCATTGCTGACCGCCCTATTATTTGCCGCCTGTTTTGCTCCCTGGATCGTTAGAAATTGGATGGCATTTCATCACTTCGTGCCCACCCGGGGCAATTTTGGGGCAGAGCTTTACCTGGGCAACGGACCAGGGGCGACTGGGCTGCTCATGGAATACGACCATCCCATTCAAGCACCTGACCAGCTGCGCCAATACACAGAGATGGGAGAGCTCGCTTATTCCAGGATGCGCGGGGACCGTGCATGGGAAATCATTCGCTCGAACCCCGCTCTCTTCGTCCGCAATACTTGGCGCCGCGTTTTTTTCTTCTGGGCCGGGGTGCCCCATCCTGACAGTCCCACGCCATGGGTTGAGTACGCCCGCAGCCTTAACTTCATTTTCGGCAGCGTTTGTGGATTGCTGGGTCTTGCCTTGGCCCTCAGGCGAGGGGCGGTCGCCGCCGGTTTGTTCGCATGGGCGTTCCTGCTGCTCCCTTTGGTGTATTACGCCGTGGCTGCCCACGCCCGCTTTCGTCATCCACTGGAGCCGCTGATGGTCGTGCTCGGGGTTTACCTTTTTCAATCGGCTCAGTTGACCGGGAATGTTCGAAAAAGTACACTTAGAGAGCTTGAGACCTAGGCCTGCGTCTGCTCACCTTCGGGTTGGAGCACATCCGGCAATCCATTCTCAGCTCAGTTTCTAAGCGTCGGTGTGGCCCGGCGTATGGAGGTTTTATGTACGCGGTGATCCGCACAGGTGGTAAGCAGTATCGCGTCGCCCCCGGCGATGTGCTCAGAATTGAACGGCCTGCCGGCGAAGCCGCGGGCGGCGTCGAGTTTGACGATGTGCTGGCTTTCTCGGATGGGACCTCCGCCGTCGTTAACCCGGCTGGCGCCAAGGTTCTGGGAACGCTGGTCAGCGAAGGCCGCGGCGACAAGGTGCTGGTCTTTCACTTCAAGCGCAAGAAGCAATACAAAAAGCTCCAGGGACATCGCCAGGCTTATGCCGAGATTCGGATCAGCAGCATCGAAGTCGACGGAAAGAGCTACGGCGAGCAGAAGGCATAACAAGGGGTAAGCAATGGCACACAAAAAAGGCTTAGGCAGTTCCAAGAATGGCCGCGACTCAAACGCGCAGCGGCTGGGTGTGAAGATCTTCGCGGGCCAGGTGGTGACCGGTGGCTCCATTATCGTGCGCCAGCGCGGAACCAAGCACAAGCCTGGTCTCAATGTTGGCCGGGGAAAAGACGACACTCTCTACGCGGAGATCGCCGGGCGAGTGCAGTTTAGGGACCGCGGAAAGATCGGCCGTTTCGTCTCCGTTCATCCTGTAGAGGGGTAAGACTACGAGGCCACGCCGGACTCAGAGGCGAATCCCGCTCGGATAACGTCGGCTACGAGTTTCTGCGCAGGCTGAGCGCCCAGCGGAGCGCGGTCCCATCCATGCTTCCCATACGGTATAAAGTCCGGTAAGCAGGCGAAATACAAAGGGCCATAACGGAAGCACCCGTTATGGCCCTTTGCTTTTGCTTAGGCTTGCTTTAGCTCGCCACGTGAAGTGAGTTCTTCACCAGGATGCGGTCGACCACCTTTTCCACGTCCTGGAGGAAGAAATTGCTGGCCGGGACGGGAACCGGGGTAACCCGCGGCCCGCTGGCGCCAAGAGTGGTGGCAATTTCGTTAAACCGGGCCAGGGGCGAAGAAGGATTGAGAACGGCAGGCTGACGAACCGGTTCACTCTGCAGGAAGTAGCCCGACCAGACGACGAGGGTAAGGATGCTCGCGGTGGTGGTGATGACACTGAGGGTCGAGGTCATCATATTGTGCCCAAAGTGCAGGAAGGTAGCGGATACCACGAGGTCGCCGGCCGCCATAACGCCAAAGCCACAGCTGATACCGAACACCCGGCTGCGGTAGGAAAGGCCGAGTTTGCCGGCCGCCAGAAGCAGGAAGACCAGCAGGCTGAGAATAAAGATACTTTCGCAGCGCATGACCTGCGCCACCATGGCCAGAAGAAATTTGTCGTCCTTGACACCCGGGGTAAACAGGGCTGCCACGGCGGCAACAAACGAGATGCAGGCCACCCAACGGAAGGTGATGGTCCCCAGCCATTTCAGGCCCGGAAAGGGGTCCATCGACGCCTGAAACATTTCCTGGATCACCAGGAATACGATCACGGCGCCGGCGACGTAAGATACCCAGTAAGTGTAGAAATACCAGGCATAGGCCACCCGTTCGCTGACCGTCATCACCCGGTGGATCTGAAGCAGCAGGTGCAGCAGCAGCGAAGAGCCGAGCCGCAGGGAAACGTAGGCGAAAAGTGCTGGGAAACGCCGCTGTCCCCGGGACCTGAGCAGAGCCATCATGGTAATCAGCATGAGTACTGGCTCTGCCGCGTACAAGATGGTGAGAGCTACGCTGGTCATCACTACACCCCTTCCGAGTCTTGAGAATAGCTCGAAAAGGGATGGTGCTCAACTTAAGAAAACCGCCGGATGTGGCACTTTCGTGGTACGCGGGCACACATTGAGTACCGTCGGAACACGCACTAGTACCCTTTATTGGACCTAGTTAGCGCATCCGGTACGGGGATCGCAGCTGGGGACGGGCATGGCAGCCAGACTGGCCACACACCCGGTGCGCGGATCGCAACTGGGGACAGGCATGGAGTTGGTGATCACCAAGCTGTGGTTTGCCGGGAGTGCGGACGTTGGATGAAAGGTTAGCGCGCTGGCGACAAAACCGGCGAAAACGACGGAAAAGATGGACGCGTGGACAAAAAGTTTCATGGCTTGGTTACCTCCGGGTACCCGTTGTTACCAATTTTTCTAGAAGATCAGGACAAAGAGGAGTATAGTGCGGCACCCCCTTAAATTCATTCGATTAAAGGACATATAGATGCTATCTACCCCTTCCGTTACCCCAGTACCTGCTTTTACCTGACCTACAGTACCCTCAATTCTGGTTACATATGAATCCACCGAAAGCGGAAGCGTGAGTACCCAAGTACCTGAATTTTGACGAGGCGGCGAGGCTGGGGTCGATCGCCCGTAAACACTTACTTAACCCCTGTTTTTGCACCCCGGAGCCCCGCCGGACGGGTGAGCCGACGACTCACAAACGTGCTAAAATTGAGTTACACAGTGCGGACAAACCTCGCACTTTCAAGACCTTATTTGACATCCACGCCTTCGCGCTGAGAGCCCTTTACCGACGTCATCCGTCCGGAGTTGCATGTCCACCAAAGAACTTCCCGTTTCCGCCGCCATTCCCCCCGCAGCCGTTCGTGAACCTTTGCTTCCGGACCGCACCTATACCGGCGACAACATAAAGATTCTTGAAGGTCTGGAGGCTGTGCGGCTGCGTCCCGCGATGTATATCGGGTCGACGGGTGACCAAGGCCTGCACCACCTGGTGTACGAGGTGGTCGATAACTCGGTCGACGAGGCCCTTGCCGGTTTTGCCACCCGCATCGACGTGACCATCCACATCGACAACTCCATAACGGTCACTGACGACGGCCGGGGGATCCCGGTAGACGAAATGGACACTCCCGGCGGGGAACGCATGCCCGCCCTGCAGGTAGTCCTCACCAAGCTTCACGCCGGAGGCAAATTCGATTCGTCCACCTACAAGGTCTCAGGCGGCCTTCACGGCGTTGGCGTGTCATGCGTAAACGCCCTGAGCGAAGAACTGGAAGTCGAGGTTTGGAAAGACCAGCACACTTACGAGCAGAATTACGGTAAAGGTATTCCGCTCAACAGCCTGCGGGAGACGGGGACGACCAAGAAGCGGGGGACAAAGATCCACTTTCTGCCCGACCGCTCCATCTTCACGGTGACCGAATACAATTTCGACACTCTGGCTCAGCGATTGCGTGAGCTGGCCTTCCTCAACAAGGGGCTGGAGATCAACCTGGTGGATGAGCGCACCACGGATCCCAAAACTGGCGAGGCAAAGCGCTCCGAATTCAGGTATGCCGGCGGCATCGCCGAGTTCATCAAACACCTGAATCGTGGCAAGCAGGTACTCCATGACAAACCCATCGTGATGGAGTCTGAACGCGACGGGCTGGAGCTGGACATTGCACTGCAGTACAACGACGGATACTCCGAATCGGTGTTCAGTTTTGCCAATAACATCAACACCGTCGACGGTGGCACGCATCTTTCCGGGTTTCGCACCTCACTGACGCGCACCATCAACACCGCCGGCCAGGCAATGGGCCTGTTCAAGGACGTCAAAGAGAATCTCTCCGGCGACGACGTTCGAGAAGGTCTGGTGGCCGTGGTAAGCGTGAAGCTGCCCCAACCCCAGTTCGAAGGGCAGACCAAGGGTAAGCTCAATTCGGATATCGCCGGGTCTGTCCAGGCGTTCGTCAATGAGCGCCTGGGAATGTTCTTTGAGCAGAATCCTCCGGTCGCCAAGAAAATCATCAACAAGGCCATCGAAGCCGCCCGCGCCCGCGAAGCGGCCAGAAAGGCGCGCGACCTGACACGGCGCAAGGGAGCGTTGGATGGTGGCGGCTTGCCCGGCAAGCTGGCGGATTGCAGTGAACGCCAGCCGGACCGCTGCGAGCTGTACCTGGTCGAGGGTGAATCCGCCGGCGGTACCGCCAAGCAGGGCCGGGACCGCAAGTTTCAGGCTGTGCTGCCTCTCAAGGGCAAGATTCTCAACGTAGAGAAAGCCCGCTACGACAAGATGTTGGGCCACGAGGAAATCCGGGCGATGATTACCGCCCTGGGCTGCGGCATTGGAAAAGAGGATTTCGACCCGGCCAAGCTGCGCTACGGCAAGGTCATCCTGATGACGGACGCCGATGTGGACGGATCGCACATCCGTACCTTGCTGCTGACCTTTTTCTTCCGGCACATGGGGGACCTGATCCGTCGCGGTCACGTCTACATCGCCCAGCCGCCGCTCTACCGGATTAAGAAGGGCAAATTCGAGCAGTACATCAAGGATGACCGCGAGTTTGTCAGGGTGATGATCAAGCGCGCTTCCGACGGCATGAGTTTGCGCTATGGGTCGGGGGGCAAGAAAATCGAGGGTTCGGCGCTGACCAAATTCATGGGCCAACTGAACGACTACCTCTCCGTTTTTGAAAAGGCCAACAAACACATGCGCAACGAAGAAGTCACGGAACTGCTGCCTCGGCTGGAGCTGCTCCGGCGGTCTGACTTTGAGGGGGAGACGGTACCCCCGAAACTCACCAGGCTGCAGGCGGAGCTGCAGCAGATGGCCAAGCGTTTCCAGTTCAAGGCCGTGGGTGAACCTCGCTATGAGGAAGAGCACCGGACCTGGTCGATCAGCTTTACCGACAGTCAGGGCGCCGAGCGCCGCGTCGACTGGACGCTGGCATCTTCTCCGGAATACCGGCAGATGATGGCGAAGTACTCGTTGATCCGTGAGGAGCTTCGGCCGCCGTATGTGATCGAGTACGCCAAAGCCCCGGAGCCCGAGGAAGCGGAAGGGGAAGCCGGGACAGAGGCGTCCACGAAGTCCAAAAAGACAAAGAGGACGGCTGCGGATCCGGTCACCATGCAATCGGCCCGCCAGGTGTTCGAGTACGTCATCGAACAAGGCCGGCGCGACTACGACGTGCAGCGCTACAAAGGCTTGGGCGAGATGACTTCCACGCAGTTGTGGGAAACCACCATGGATCCCGATCGCCGTACCTTGCTCCAGGTCAAACTCGAAGACATAGCCGAAACTGAGTCCATCTTCAGTACACTCATGGGCGAAGACGTGGAAGCGCGGCGTAAGTTCATCGAGGACAACGCCCTGGACGTAAAAAACCTCGATATCTGACAAGTTTTGGGCAGCGAAATCCTCGCACCGGCCTGAATTGTCATCCCGAGAGCCTGTGCCTTTTTGGCGTGAAGGGGCGGGGCTTTCAGCCCCGCCGTCAAATCGAACAGAAGACCGGCTTCAGCCGCCGAGGCTACAATCTTCCACCCGAGACAGAATTGTCATCCCGACCGAAGCGAAGCGCAGCGTAGCGCAGTGGAGGGACCTGCTGTTTGCTCATTTAGCCACTCACTCAATGGAAGCGCAGGCCTCCCCTTTGTCATTCCGAAGCGAAGCCGAGGAATCTGCAGTTTTCCTAATCACCCACGGAATTGTCATCGCGAAGTAGAGCCTGCTGTTTCGTTCCCCTACTCCGATCCTCTCAATCAGTAGCGCTTTCTCTGAGACACTCGTCCAGGGCTTAAGCCAAGGGATTAAAGCCCGGAACGCTGTGCTCCTGATACAAAGCCAAGGCTGCTACCATCCCGCCATGGCCTTGCTTGAGGTAAATCAGCTCACGAAGACCTATGTCCGGCACGCCGGATGGCGAGGTGCGCGCCGGGAAAAGTGCGTCGTCGATCGGGTTTCCTTCTCCATCTCCCGAGGGGAGACTTTGGGATTGGTCGGCGAGTCGGGCTCCGGTAAGAGTACCGTCGCCCGGATGATCCTCGGCCTGATCCAGCCCTCGTTTGGCAGTGTGTCATTCGACGGCCTGGAAATCGTCTCCCTGGCCTCAACCAGCGACCTCAGGGCGGTCCGCCGCCGCATGCAGCCGGTCTTTCAGGATCCTTTTGCCGCCTTGAATCCCCGCATGACTGTGGGAGAAATCCTCGCAGAGCCCTTTCGGATTCATCGCGAAGTCAACGCCAGAGACACGCGGGAGCTGCTGGCCGAGGTTGGCCTGGACGAGTCCGCCCTGCCTCGCTACCCCCATGAATTCTCCGGGGGCCAGCGGCAGCGAATCAACATTGCCCGCGCTCTGGCCCTTCGGCCCGAGATGCTCGTCCTGGATGAGCCGGTCTCCGCCCTCGACGTCAGCGTTGGAGCCCAGATCATGAACCTGCTTCGTCAGTTACAGCGCACATTACATTTGACTTATCTCTTCATTTCTCACTCCATGCCGCTGGTGCGCTATCTCTCCAGCAACATTGTTGTCATGCGGGACGGCAGGGTCGTCGAAATGGGAAGCTGGGAGCAGGTCTGCCACTTCCCATCGGAACCCTATACCAAGGCGCTGTTGCAAGCCACGCCGGGGTTTCACGAATAAATCTGCTATTGATGCACTCATATTTTGTGAGTCATTCATGCTATTATTGGCATCGAAAGAATATACCGGCCTAAGAAACCGGTTCTCCAAATTTCAAGATCAAAATAGGAACAAAGACCACGGCTACCGGCATCCAGGCGATGCTACTCGGGTGGGACGTGCCCAATTCAGGATGGCCTGGTCACGAACTTAGTTAAGGACGAAAACTTATATGGCAATGCGTTGGGATAAATTCACGCTGAAGTCACAGGAGGCCATCCAGCAGGCCATTGCCCTGGCAAACGAAAACGGTCAACCGGAAGTGGCGCCTATGCATCTGCTGCTGGCCCTGGTGGTGGACAAAGACGGCATCATCATTCCCCTGCTGCAGAAGATCGGTGTCCCCACGGAGCAATTGCTGGCCAGTGCGCGACAGGCGATCGCGGGAATGCCTAAGGTCTCGGGGGCCGCTGCGGAACCCGGCTTATCTT
Source organism: Acidobacteriaceae bacterium (assembly GCA_049800615.1). Taxonomy (GTDB): domain Bacteria; phylum Acidobacteriota; class Terriglobia; order Terriglobales; family Acidobacteriaceae; genus PALSA-350. The sequence goes on from JBARKD010000402.1 coordinate 7,506, forward strand.
CCAACCTGCAGAAGGTGCTGAACGAAGCCTCCAAAGAGGCCCAGGATTTCAAAGACGAGTATGTCTCGACCGAGCACCTGCTGCTGGCTCTGGCACAAAACAAAAAGGATCCGGCACAGTTACTCCTGGCCTCGCTCGGCGCTACTCGCGATGCGATCCTTAAGGCACTGACCTCGGTGCGCGGAAACCAACGGGTTACCGACCAGAATCCCGAAAACAAATATCAGGCTCTGGAGCGTTACGCCAAGGATCTGACCGAGCTGGCGCGGCGGGGAAAACTTGATCCGGTCATCGGCCGCGATGAGGAGATTCGGCGCGTGATCCAGGTGCTCTCTCGCCGCACAAAAAACAACCCGGTGCTGATTGGCGAGCCTGGCGTGGGGAAAACGGCGATCGTGGAAGGTTTGGCGCGGCGCATCATCTCCGGGGATGTTCCCGAGTTGCTGCGCGACAAGCGCGTCATCTCGCTCGATTTGAGTTCCGTGCTGGCGGGCGCGAAGTATCGCGGGGAATTTGAGGACAGGCTGAAAGCCGTGCTCAAAGACATCGAGGAATCGAACGGCCAGGTTATTCTCTTCATCGACGAGCTGCATACGCTGGTAGGCGCCGGAGCGGCGGAGGGGGCCATCGACGCTTCCAACATGCTGAAGCCGCCGCTGGCGCGGGGCGAGCTGCGGGCCATCGGAGCCACCACGCTCAATGAGTATCGCAAATACATCGAGAAAGATGCCGCGCTCGAACGGCGCTTCCAGATCGTCTTCGTAGGCGAGCCTAATGTAGAAGACACGATTGCCATTCTGCGCGGGCTCAAGGAGCGCTATGAGGCCCACCACAATGTGCGCATCAAGGACTCCGCGATCGTAGCCGCGGCTACGCTTTCGCACCGGTATATTTCGGATCGCTTTCTGCCCGACAAGGCCATCGACCTGGTCGACGAGGCTGCGGCCTCGCTCGCCATCCAGATAGGCTCAGTGCCCATGGCAATTGATGAGCTCGAGCGGCGCATGGTTTCGCTCGAAATCGAGCGCATGGCTTTGAAGCGGGAAACCGATCAAAACTCGAAGGACCGCCTCGAAGCAGTCGTCAAAGAGCTGGCTTCGCTGAAGGAAGCTGCTACGGGATTGCGCGCCCGCTGGCAGTCCGAGCGCGATGCAATTACCCGAATAACTGATTTGAAGAAGAAAATCGAAGCTCTTCGCTTTGAGATGGAAGAGCAGACACGCAAGGGCAATCTCGAGCGCTCTGCGGCCATCCAGTATGGTGAGCTGCCTCAGCTGGAGGCCGAACTGAAGCGGTTAAACGACAAGCAGGATGGCGCCGAAGGCGCTCGCCTCCTGAAAGAAGAAGTCGACGAAGAAGACATCGCCAAGATCGTCAGCAAGTGGACCGGCATTCCGGTGGACAAGATGCTTGAAGGCGAGGTGCGCAAGCTGGTGGAGATGGAAAGCCGTTTACGCGAGAGAGTGGTAGGGCAGGAAGAAGCGATCGAAATTGTCGCCAATGCGATTCGCCGTTCTCGCGCCGGGTTGAGCGACCCCAAACGCCCGATCGGCTCTTTTCTCTTTCTCGGACCGACCGGTGTGGGTAAGACGGAGACGGCGCGCGCGCTCGCGGAATTCCTCTTCGATGACGAACAAGCCATGATTCGCATTGACATGTCGGAATACATGGAAAAGCATGCGGTCGCCCGGCTCATCGGCGCGCCCCCCGGATACATTGGCTATGACGAGGGCGGCCAGTTGACGGAAGCAGTGCGCCGGCGGCCTTATTCCGTCATTCTCTTCGATGAGATCGAGAAGGCGCACCACGACGTCTTCAACGTTCTGTTGCAGGTGCTGGACGATGGGCGGCTGACGGACTCGAAGGGTCGCACTGTCGACTTCAAAAACACGGTGCTGATCATGACTTCCAACCTGGGAGCGCATCTGCTGCAGGCGGAAAACCTGGACAGCGAAGCAGCTTTCGATGTGGCTCGCGAGCAGGTGATGGAACTGTTGCGGCAAAGCTTCCGGCCCGAGTTTCTCAATCGCATTGACGACGTGGTGATTTTCCACCCGCTGGGCGAGGAACAACTGGAGCACATCGTCGATCTGCGCCTGGCCGATTTACGCAAGCTGCTTGAGCCGCGTAAGATCACGCTCGAGTTAACGCCGGCCGCGCGGCACCAGCTATTGTTGACCGGCTACGATCGGCAGTATGGCGCTCGTCCGTTGAAGAGAGCCATCCAGCGGCTGATCCAGGATCCTTTGGCTATCAAGATTCTGGACGGCGAAGTCCTTCACGGCGATACCATACGGGTCGATGCCGATCCGTTGAAGAACCGCCTGCTCTTTGAAGTGCAGGGAAGAACGGTCGAAGCCTGACCTGCTAGGAAAAAAAACAGGTCCCTCCACTTCGCTGCACCCCGAGAGAAGCGAAGTGGAGGAGATCTGCAGTCTGATCTCAACCGCGACGCAACAGCCGGATTCGCAACAGAATTGTCGTCCCGACCGAAGCGAAGCGAAGTGGAGGGATCTGCAGTTTGGCCCTTATGGCAGCCAAACCCAACCCAAGCCACAAGCCTCCCCTTTGTCATCCCGAGCGCAGCCGAGGGATCTGCAGTTTTCTTAATCACCCACAGAATTGTCATCCCGACCGAAGTGGAGGGACCTGCTGTTTTCTTCCCCGACGCCTCGTGGGAAAACCGTCCTTTCCGCGCTCCACAGAATTGTCGTCCCGAGCGCAGCCGAGGGATCTGCGGTTTTCTTAATCACCCACAGAATTGTCATCCCGACCGAAGTGGAGGGACCTGCTGTTTTCTTCCCCGTCTGACAAGTGTTCTTTACGGCACCCACTCGCCTTTACGCATCAGCGGCTCCACAGCGCCGCCAGATGTAATTCCATCCAGGTCCATTCCGCCCGATCCGATCATCCAATCCACATGAATCAGGCTCTCATTCGCTCCTCGGGCAGCCAGCTCTTCAGGGGTGAGCCGGTCGCCATTTTTCAGACAAGTACTGTAAGCCTGGCCCAGGGCAATGTGGCTGGCGGCGTTTTCGTCGAACAACGTGTTCAGGAAGAGAAGCCCGCTGCTGGCAATAGGCGATGAATGCGGCACGAGGGCGACCTCGCCCAGACGTCGCGCGCCATCATCCGTATCGATCATTCTTTCCAGAATTTCCTGCCCCCTCGAAGCCCTGGCTTCCACGACCCGGCCTTTCTCGAAGCGCACCGCAATCTTCTCGATCATCGTCCCTTGATAGGAGAGCGGTTTAGTGCTGGTTACAGTGCCCTCCACACGATCTTTGTGCGGCGTGGTGAACACTTCTTCTGTAGGCATGTTGGGAATGCAATACGCGCCCGTACCTGCCTTCGTGCCTCCGCCCATCCAGAGATGATCATCGGCCAGTCCCACGCGCAGATCGGTTCCCGGGCCGCGGAAATGAAGGGTCGCGTAGCGCTTCTGATTGAGCTGGTCTGCGCGGCGGTGCAGTCCCGCATCGTGTTGCTTCCAACGGGCAATGGGATCGTCCAGATCCACGCGTGTGGCGGCAAAGATTGCGTCCCACAACTTCGCTATCGCCTTGTCGGGAGGCAAGTCGGGAAATACGGCGGCCGCCCATGCGGGCGTGGCAGACGCGACAATGGTCCAATTGATGTCGTGCCGAGTGATGAGCTCAATCGCCGGACGATAGGCCTGCGATACTGCCCGGTTTGCCCGGCCAACCTTTTCCGGATCTTCCCTGGACAGCAGCGAGGGATCACCACCGGTAATCGCCAGGCGCGCCGCGCCGCTGCGAAACGCCTGCGCCATTCCCTCGAACAACCATGCCGGAGCCTTATCAAAAGCCGCGTCTTCGGCGCAGCGATATCGCAACAACGTCGATTGCTCATCGGTGAACAGGGTAGTCACCAGCGAGGCGCCGGCTTTGTAAGCGTGCTCCGTGATCAGCCGAGCCAGGGGCAAAGCGTCCAGCGAGGCCGTCATCACCAGCTCCTGCCCGCGCGCCAGCCCCAGCCCCGCATTGATCGCGACCTCGGCCAGGCGATCCAGTTTCTGTTCAAAGGACAAAGATAATTTCGCAAGCTCCGTGATTGTCGCCATACCATTCCTCGTGTTTTCTATTTTAAAAGCCTTGCCTCAGCCACCCGGGGGATGCCCTGTAAATCGGGGAGAAATCTGACGTCCGCCCAACCCTGGAGCAGTTTTTGCAAAGCCGGCTGTTGCCCATGACCGATCTCGAGCATCAGCCACCCCTGAGGCTTGAGTGCCCTGCGCGCCTGTGGAATCAGGCGCTCGTAGACTTCGAGGCCGGTAGGTCCTGCGAAAAGGGCGGCGTGGGGCTCGTAGTTCAGCACTTGCACCTCTAATACCTCGGCATTGCCAACGTAGGGAGGATTGGAAACGACCACGTCAAAGCCGTTTTCGACAGCATCTGCCAGCAAATCTGATTGCAGAAAGGCCACTCGCTCCGTCAGCCCATGCCGCTGGGCGTTGCGGCCCGCCACCTGCAAGGCGGCGGCGGAAGAATCGATCGCCGTTACGTCAGCTTGTGGCATGAGGTTAGCCAGGGAAACCGCGATCGCACCCGAGCCGGTGCCGACGTCAACGATGCGTAGCTTTCGCTCACGGCCGAAACGCTCCAACACTGTTTCTACCAGGTGTTCGGTTTCGGGTCGGGGAATCAGAACATCCGGTGAGACTTCAAAGGTGAGGCCGAAAAATTCCTGAACACCGGTAATGTATTGGATCGGTTCCCCGGCAAAGCGGCGTTGCAGCAAGCTTTCCAACAGGTCCGCCTCGGCCGGTGACAGAAGGCGTTCCGGGTGCGTCAGCAGCGCTGTCCGGTCCCGCCCCAGTACATGAGCCACAAGCGCTTCCGCGTCCAGGCGCGGATTTCGTGAGCGATCGGCCAGGCGAGCCCGCGCTTCCTTCAGCGCCTCGCCGGCCGGCGGGTTACGCCACTGTCGCTGTTTCAGATTTGAGACGCTCGGCCTGGTAATGTGCAATGAGGGCGTCGATGGTCGGCTGTAGCCTGCCTTCCATGACCTCTGCGAGCTGGTGGTTGGTTAATCCAATGCGATGGTCGGTGAGCCGGTTCTGGGGAAAATTATAGGTACGAATCTTTTCGCTGCGATCGCCGGTGCCCACCTGCTGCTTGCGTTCTTTCGCCAGCGCCTCCTGCTGTCTCTCCATCTCGACTTCGTAAAGCCGGGCACGTAACACGCGCATCGCCTTCTCACGATTCTTGATCTGCGACTTCTCGTCCTGGCAGCTCACCACGGTGTCGGTTGGGAGATGGGTGATGCGAACGGCGGAATACGTGGTGTTTACCGATTGACCGCCGGGACCGGAAGAGCAGAAGGTATCGATGCGAATGTCTTTCGCCTCGATCTTGACGTCGACTTCTTCCGCCTCGGGTAGAACCGCGACGGTAACAGCGGAGGTGTGCACGCGGCCCTGGGTCTCGGTATCAGGCACCCGCTGCACCCGATGCACGCCGCTTTCGTACTTCATTTGCGAGTAAACGCGCTTGCCCTCGATGATCGCGATAACTTCTTTCAGCCCACCCACGCCGGATTCGGACTCCGAAAGGACCTCCACTTTCCACCGGTGCTGTTCGGCGAACCGCGAATACATGCGGAACATCTCGGCAGCGAAGAGCGAGGCTTCATCGCCGCCTGTGCCTGCCCGGATCTCCAGGATGACGTTCTTCTCGTCGTTGGGATCCTTGGGCAACAGCATGACTTTGATCTCTTCTTCGAGGGCGGTGGCGCTGGCCTCCAGCCGGCTCAGTTCCTCCTGGGCCATGGCGGCGATCTCCGCATCGCCATCGGTCAACATGGCGGTGGTATCGGCAATTCCCTGGTTCACTTGTTTGAGCTCACGATACTTTTCGACCGTGGCTTCGAGATCGCGATGGGCTTTGGCGGTCTTGTGATATTTTTGCTGATCGGTTACCAGCGCCGGATCGGCAAGCTGGCGTCCAAGGTCTTCATAACGGGTTTCGATCTGTTGCAAACGATCCAACATAGCAGGGTTCCTTTCCGCGGACGGGGCAAGTCACAGACAAAGGCGGCGGGAGCCGCTAGGAAAGAGCGTGCCGGACGGGAACCATGTTGGCGACGCGATGAACCATAACACAGATTTTAGCAGGTTTCAGAAGTTCGCAGAGCTGTGCCAGCGCCTGGCGGAAACCAGCGGCAAACTGGAGAAACGAGCGCTCATGGCCGAATATTTGCGCTCGCTCCCTGTTCCCGAGGCTGGGTTGTCGGCGCTCTATCTGGCGGGCTCTCCCTTTTCGGAAACAGACGGCCGGGAGCTGAATGTAGGCGGTGCTCTCTTGAGCCGGACCCTGGCCAATCTTTCCGGGGCCAGTCAACCGGCCATGCATGCCGCCTACCGCCGCCATGGAGACCTGGGCGGCGCGGCCTGCGAGCTGCTCGAAGCCAGGAGCTTTTCCCCAACCCTGCGGCTGGCAGAGGTGGCACAGGCGTTTGCCGAGATTGCCGCCGCGCAAAAGCCGGCAGCCAAGCAGCAGATCACCCAACGTCTGCTCGAAGCGGCCACTCCGCTCGAAGCCAAATACCTGATCAAAATCATCCTCGGAGACATGCGTACCGGCATTAAAGTCAGCCTGGTGGAAGAAGCCATCGCCGCAGCCTGGGGTGCGCCCATTGGCGAGGTACGGAACGCCCGGATGCTGAATGGCAACCTGCTCGAAGTCGTGGAGTTGGCCGCTACCGGCCGCCTTGCGGAAGCGCGCATGAAACTCTTTCATCCGCTGGGCTTTATGCTGGCCAGCCCGGTGGAGACGGTGGATGAGGCTTTGCAGCGGTTTTCCGTGGAAGTGGTCGAGGAAGGACAAACCGGGCCGGCAATCAAAGAAGCGCAATTGGAAGACAAATATGACGGCATCCGGGCTCAGATCCACTGCGGCTCAACGGAGCACCCGGGACGGGTAGCGTTGTTTTCCCGCTCGCGTGACGATATGACCGTCAGCTTTCCCGAGCTGGTCGAAGCGTTTGCCGGCTTCGAGGAACCGCTGATCCTGGACGGTGAAATTCTGGCCTGGAATCCGAAAGCGGAGCGCGCCCTTCCATTCTCATCCTTGCAGGCGCGAGTGGGACGCAAGCGAGTGACGAACGAAATGCGCGCTGCCGTTCCCGTGGTCTTCATGGCTTTTGACCTGCTTTATACCGGCCGGGAGATGATGATGGAGAAGCCCCTCGTAGCACGGCGCCAGGCGCTGGAACAATTGGTACAGCGAGAGCGCGATCGCACGAGGGTGGGAGGCGTTTCGACTGCCGCGGGACAACAGGGGGAATTGCAGTTTGCAACCGTCACTGCGACCGATGTCTTCCCCCGTATGGTCCTCGCCCCGGCGGTGCAGCTGGAAAGCGTGGCCCAACTGGAACAGGCCTATGTCGATGCCAGGGCGCGGGGGAACGAAGGCGTCATGCTGAAGGCTCGGCACAGCCTTTACCAACCTGGACGGCGCGGCTTAGCCTGGCTCAAGCTGAAACGGGAACTGGCAACGCTGGACGTCGTCGTCACAGCGGCCGAGTATGGTCACGGCAAGCGTGCCGGATGGCTCAGCGATTACACCTTTGCTGTCCGCGACGGCGATGCCCTGCGCAACGTGGGCAAGGCTTACTCCGGCGTCACCGACCTTGAGATTGCCACATTGACCAGATTCTTTATCGAGCACACGCTGGAAGATTACGGCGGCCTGCGCACGGTGCAACCATTGGTTGTGTTCGAGGTTGCGTTCAACAACGTGATGCGGTCCGATCGCCATGACAGCGGCTACGCGTTGCGCTTTCCCCGGATTCTACGAATTCGCGACGACAAGCCAGTGAGCGAAATTGACACGCTCGCAAGGGTCGCCGAAATCTATCAGTCTCAGCCCGATAAGCCAGTCGAAGTTTTTGAGAATAACGAAGAAATCATTTGAGTTTTGCTTTGGAAACACGATAAATATCTT
>JBARKD010000403.1:0-11286 GCA_049800615.1 Acidobacteriaceae bacterium
TAGGCTTACCTGGGCGATGCCCTTTCGGGGTGAGCGGGCGTCCCCACGCACGAAATGTGCCCGCAAGCTCTTTGTGGTTGTGAGATCATTCTTCCGAAACTTCCCCGGTCTTTTCACATTGAGCGAACATTCCCGGAGACATAATTTGTTATTACAGGATGTGTTTAGAGCGATGTGAAGACCATTCCCGACATCGAAATCCTGCGTTCAACCCGGGAGTGATCCGCACCGCATTAACAACTTCCAACTTCACCGCAGAGGAGGAATCCATGACCGCAACAATTGCCGTACAGAAAAGTAACGCAACCGACAACACTGCGATCCGTCCCTTTCCGAAGGTGAGCGTTCCAGAGGCGGAACTCACCGATCTACGCGGGCGGATCAACAACACACGGTGGCCGGAACGAGAAACGGTCACGGATGCAACACAAGGCGTGCAGCTCGAGACGACTCAAGCGCTCGCGCGCTATTGGGGCACGGAATACGACTGGCGCAAGTGCGAGGCAAGACTGAATGCGTTGCCGCAATTCATCACCGAGATCGATGGGCTCGACATTCATTTCATTCACGTTCGCTCAAAACATGAAAATGCGTTGCCGCTCATCGTCACGCACGGCTGGCCCGGCTCGGTCGTGGAGCAGCTGAAGATCATCGATCCGCTCACCAATCCCACGGCCCATGGCGGAAGTGCATCCGACGCCTTCGATGTCGTGATCCCGTCGATGCCGGGCTACGGGTATTCCGGCAAGCCAACCACGACCGGTTGGGATCCCGATCACATCGCGCGCGCCTGGGTCACGCTGATGAAGCGTCTTGGATATACGAAGTTTGTCGCGCAGGGCGGCGACTGGGGCGCAGTCATTGTCGATCTGATGGGCGTGCAAGCGCCACCGGAGTTGCTTGGCATTCACACCAACATGCCTGGCATCCTTCCAGCCGAGATTGACCAGGCGGCTTTTTCGGGGGCGCCGGCGCCAGCGCGTCTCTCAGCCGATGAGAAGCTCGCTTACGAGCGTGTGCAGTTCGTATATCAAAAAGGAATCGCGTATGGATTCCAGATGGGGCTGCGACCACAGACCCTGTACGGAATCGCGGATTCCCCCGTAGGTCTTGCGGCCTATTTCCTCGATCACGACGCGCGCAGCTACGCGCTGATCTCGCGGGTCTTTGCTGGAGAATCCGAAGGCCTCACGCGCGACGACATTCTCGACAACATCACGATCACCTGGTTGACGAACACAGCGCTTTCTGGCGCTCGTCTCTATTGGGAGTATTGGGGCAAAGGGTACTTCAATGCGAAAGGCGTCTCCATCCCGGTTGCCGTGAGCGTCTTCCCTGACGAACTCTATCCAGCCCCACGGAGTTGGACAGAGAAGGCGTATCCCAAACTGATCCATTACAACCGCGTGACAAAGGGCGGACACTTCGCCGCCTGGGAGCAGCCGAAGCTCTTTTCAGAAGAGGTTCGCGCGGGCTTCAGATCGCTGCGGTAGGGTTCTTCACAAAAGAGGAGGAGATGCGCCATGTCTGACCGGCGCAGTTCAACACCGACCGCACCTATCCGGGCCGGTGGACGGGGAATGAGGCGGCGGATCCTTCGTGAATCCCCACCGCGACGGCGATCCCTCACAGAACACGGGAGGCAACCATGAGCACCAATGAAGTCCGTAGTAACGACGCAGCAAGAAACGCGGGCGTCGCGAAAATTGACATGAAGCTCGAGGTCGCCGTCATTCCCGTTTCGGATGTCGACTGCGGCGTCCGTCGAAACGTCATTCGATGTTCGGTGGGCGTATAGTGTCAGCTATCGGGAACGAACCGGTGACACTGGCCAGGCTCTGTCATCCGATGTCTGAGCCGGTGTTGGCTGGAGACTTACAAAGAGATTCGAGCAAGAGAGGATTATACGTAGCTATGGTTATCGTTGATTTCGAGGTTGACAACGGCAAGATGACAATCCACCTCCAAGACATGCCCCCTGAAGCGAACACACAGAACACGACCATATACATCGGCGGTTCAGCACAGAGCGCGCCAGAAGAGGTCTCACCCGATGCACAGATAATTCGACTCTCGCTTCCCCGAACATCGACCCAAAAAGGCTTTATTAACGTAACCATCCGGATGAAATCGGGTATACCAGAGAGAGCCCAGAGCACGGAACATTACACCCCTAAGGAAGGCGACTCGGGTACGGGACCTTCGAAGCCGGATGTAACGAATTGCAGTCCAACAGTCGAGCAGGGCAAAAGATTAGTATTACAGGGTAAACATATGGATTCGATTAATACCGCGTTTTTGACCGACCATAGGATAACCCCAGTGATCGCTACAGCAACAACTGCATCGTTCACCGTCCCCGTCAACCTAGACCCGGGTTCATACAAAGTCGGATACCAGGGCCCGAATGTGCCTAAGGCGTTCACAAGATTCGCAGTCAAAGTCTTGAAGAAAGCTTGACTTGCGATGGCCATCATCCCACAACAAGCAGTAATTGCCGCCTGGGCCGACCTGAAACCGGACTTTGCGAATGAGCTCAAGGGCAGCTTGCCCAATCATCAAGCCAGCATTCGCGATGTCGGGCTATGTAAACTCGGCTCGGCACGCGGCACAAGTTGGGCGCCTAAGGGACCTGCCCGTCTAGAACTGTCCGAGCTGTCCATCGCGCGCTTCGAGGGTCTCACTACCCAAGCTGCAACCTTCTCAGATCCGACGGCGGCTCGCCTCCCGTTAGGATTTTCCATCCTCGAGGTCAAGGGGAAATATCGGATTCAGGCCAATTGCGTGCTGATCGGAATGTTTGGAATGGAGATGAGTAAGCAGGAGGAAAGTGCTTCGGGAAACCTGACCGAAACTTTCGCTCGGAGCTCTCTGATTTACACGGCGAAGGTTGGTGCAAACTTGAGCATAACTGGTGTGGAAATCCCGGGCGACCCGAAGGTGGAGGTGACGTGTGATTCGGGGTTGCCGCCCTGGCTTCAACAGTTGGCCGTCGTCATATCAGGCAGCGACTTGCAAACTAACATCCGTAACCAGTTAGGAAGCATCTTTACAACTGCGAGCTTTGCCCAGACGATGATCGCGAAATTGAACAAAAAGCTGGGAGTCTAACTTGTCTCCAAGTTTGCGTGATCTTGAGATGGCCACTTCGACCGAGGTCTCTCCTCCTCATCCCCTGCAACTCGGCCAGATTTTATGGGAGATTCAGGATACAACTCTGATTCACGTGCCACATGACTCGAGTGTTGCCTGTCACCAGCGGGTTAGCTTCGCCGGAAATGGAAACGAGCCCGAGGCGATCGTCAGTGATCGAATCGATCTCGGGGCCCTTGCCGGCATCCGAAGCGCCCGTGCGGTCACGCACTGGGAGAGCGGCAAGCAGGAGGTTGTCCTACTACAGCAATCCGGCCTGTCCTACATCGCTATGGCGGGCCAGACCTGCCGCCAGACTACGGTGACGGCCAAGGTCGAGGATGCCGTGCTCGTTCTAGGTCTCGACCCGGTGCGGCCACAGGAACACTTGCTGGCCTTACTCGTTACCGACAATTCAGGCTTTTCCGTTGTTCTGGTGGACCTGAGCACCAAGAGTGGCGGAGCGCGCAGCAAACCCTGGCAGCTCCCTTCCCAGGTGCAAGGAAGAGCAGTGGCGGCAGAGATGGTTCGTCGCGGCTTGTCGGCGACCCTAATGGTGGCGACCATCGTGGGAGATTCGCTGAAAGTCCACGCTGTAGCCTGGAAGGATCTCGCTCCTAAGGTAAAGGAAGACGCCGTCGAGACCCTGACCCTGGGGAGCATCTCCGCGGATCCCTCCGCTGAGATTGCAGTGACGGTTATAAGGATGCAGGCGGGGTCGATTGACCAGCAGATGGCCGTGACTTGGACCGATGGCGCAGGCGCCGCCAAGCTCGCCCTGATTGGCTGGAACGCCGAAGGCAAATTCGCGGTACTGGCCACAACCCCGCTGCAATTTAGCTTCGCGTGCCCCGATATGCCCGTCTACAGACTTGTCGCCGCCGATCTGATGCAAAAGGGAGTCGAACAGCTGGTCCTGGGTTATCCAGCAACTTGCGGCACGAAGAAGGTAAAAGGCTGCGTAGCGCTCATGCTATTCGCGCTGAACGAGCAGACCCGAGAGCTCAAGTGCACGAGCGAGTACGCGGTGGCCAACGTCGATGAACAGCCTCTGGCTTCCTACGATCTGCACCTGGGCGCAGGACTGTTTGGAACCTGCCTGGGGGTTCAGGTTATCGGTCTCGGCGCCTCCGTCAAGGAGCTCATGCAGGGTCACGCCCTGGTGCGATTTGGGTTCGTTACCGTGGATCTGCGCCAGGGTTTTCCGCGAATGCCGGCCGACGGCAGCGTTCCTTCCATTTGTGTCGGCAGCAGCGGCAATGGGAATGTTCTGGCCACCATCGCTGCGGACGCGCCAAGGTTTCTGGTTTTCCCCAGCGATCTCAGCGGAAGAAGCGTCGTGCTTGGGCCGCCCACCTTCGACGTTAAGAGCAAGTGTGGTCAGATCGTGGCCTTCATTCAGGCGCCCCCTTACGACCTAAGAACGAAGGCCTCTGAGCCTAGTCTCAGCTTTTCCCAGACCACAACCAAGGGCATAGGTCTCACCGTTTCCAGTGATAAGTCGTTGACCACTTCTACCGATTTCAGCCTCAATTTAGGACTGGGGTCCTTGACAGGTTCACGATCCTGGCACGACTCATACATGGAGAGTTTCAATAAGTCGAACGACAGCAGCTCCACGTTCACTGTCCAACTCCACAGCAATTTCAGCGATGCCGATTATCTACTAGCCTACGAGATCAGCTACAACGTTTGGCGTTATCCGGTTGTGAGCACGTCGAGCGAGGGACTGGTCGGGGGCGACCCGAGCAAAACGATGGGCGGCGAGGTGCTGGCGATTTTTCCTGCGGACAGGAGTCCAAGACTGAACTGGATCCCGGCCCATGCTTATGGTTACAGGCCCCGTTCCGAAGTGGGCATGCTGTTCTCCTATGCCGATTTGAATCCGGGGCCCGCAGACCCGAAGAAATTGCTGTTCGAAGGACAGGTGGGCACGACAGTCACCGCGGGACATGACAGCTCGACCATCACTTTCGACAAATCGAACATGACGACGGACACCGAATCTCAGCATTTCAGCGTCCTCAATTCCGTGACCGATCACGCCGGTTGGACTGCCGAAGGCGCGCTGTTTGAGTGGCTGCCGATAAACTTCGGTCTGAGCCTGGGCGAGACCCACAGCTATAGCAACAGCGACATCACGACAACCCACCTTACAGTCCACGACTCCATCAGCGTGAGCGTCAGTTCGGGGACGGTGACGGATGTCCGATACGAATATGAAATCATACCGATCATCTACTGGCACGATCAGCTTGGGTGTCTCATGGTGACTTGGGACGTAAAGTTAACCGGCAATGGGTGGCGGCCGGGTGCGGGTGGGGATAGAGCGTTGACCGCGCCTCAGATCTGCCTGATACGACCCATAACGAAATCGACGGAACTGATCGACGTGGCATATTCCCGTTCGATTTCCTTTGTCGAAACCCAACCGGGCGTGGTGGACATCTCGGTGGAGATCTTCAACAACAGCCCGAGCGAGGCCTATGATGTGGCATGTGAATTCTTCCTTGGAATACCAATTGCGGACAGCGAGAGTTCCTTGGGCCTGTCCCCTCCCAAGGAGTCCCTCGGCACGGTCCAGCTGGACAGAAAGGGCTTGCTGGGGCCTCTCGAGCGCCGTAAGGTCACGTTGGCCGGGAAGAAGTTTGCCGCAAAGCCGATACACATCTCCGTTCAGCTATCTTTGGAACAAATGCCCATGCCACAGATCTATTGGGGCGTCTTTCCCCCAGAAAAACTGGCGGAAAAACTCTCATTGCCCCAGGGCACGAGTTGAATTACCGTTTTACTCCATGAGCAGACTGGCGACAGCGTTCACGAGCGTTCGGTGGCCGTGGGTATTAGAGGTCGGCTTGGCTCTCTCGTGTTTTTATTTTATTCTTCACAGGCGAACAAAGCTGACCAAACCTGGTTTCCTTATTGATCTATGTGTCACTGTCGCTCTGGCGACGATATGGGTGCTTTATCTAGTTCGATCCCATGCGACGGCGGGCGCAAAGGAAGTGACACTAGCCTTCTGCTTCGCCTACTTGGTGGAATCAGCCTTACTGCCCTTTTGGCAACGGCGTAAACCTGATGAGACTAACCCCACGGCGGTTGAGGCACCGTAACTTCGCATCATTTCGATGATGGCTTGAGCGGTGACAGACAGGCATGACCCTTGTGATGCGGGAGCCTCGAGCAGGGCATCGATGGAGCGGCAGGCGCCCGCTTGCTGACTCAGCTTGCACTTGCCGTCCAGGCAAGCACTTGCACGCCTCTAGTCGCCACAGAGGGGTCATGCCGGTCTGTCACCGGTCGTCGTCGAGCTTTGGTTTGCCAAGATCGAACCGGATGTTATCGCACGCGGCGTATTTACTTCCGTTCCAGACCTCAAAAGAAAACTTATGCGCTACATCCGCCAGTACAACAAGAATCCAAAAACAGTGAAGTGGAAATACGTCGATCCAAGCCGGCGAATCACTGCTGATTCAGCTGTTACAGCTCACTAGTAACAGACTCCATTGCCATAGATGCGACGAGCCGTTGGACAGCCGCATGATGCGTAGTCGCAGGAGAGATCAACCGGCAGAACTAGCCACACTGATGAAGTTCGAAGCCCTCCTGCGAACGGCTCTGTCAAAAACCGGCTTCTTGTTCTTTTCTGGAGAGCTCTTTTACAGCAAGCAGCTCCTGCACTGTGTTCGCGACTTGGTATGGACTCTGACACGCGCGGTGCCTGGCGGCAACGACAAAGTCGTTCACGCGATCCAACTTGCGGGGTTTCCGATGCCGGCTGGGTTCCGCCTTCCCTTCGACAGCTCGGATTGGTTGTCGCATGGAACCATCGAGTTTCGTCGAGTCCTCCTCGCGACGACCGCTGTGATGATTCTTTCTTCCGAGAACAGGAAACCTCTGACTGCCGATCGCGGCAGGCCCAACCCGCTCGAAGAACTGGAGTTCCTTTCAGGCTGCCGATAGAGCCGAACTTCACCGCCGGCGGCAAAGCTGGCCAATACGTCGCACGCGGCTCCGGCCGTTCTACGAATTAAGGAAAAATTCCACTAATTAGGGAACAAATCCGTCGGATTCTACCAATTAGCTACCCAAAACAGCATTTTTCCTGCCAATTTCTACTTATTAAGGAAAACCGACAGCCAGCATGGCGTTCAGCGCTTATGTACATGCTGCGTCAAATATTAACCTTGCGTGAAGTCCCGGTGTACGCATGGTAAGTTTCGCTGGGAGTGCCTCTTAAGGATTAAAGAAAACGTTGCATCCTGAGGATGTAAAGTGTATGTTGCATTTCAACTCGGTGGTATTCTTTTTGACCAACGTCGGGAAGTACTTGATTTTGTAACACTGACTTTTTTCTGTTTGCCTTGAAGCCGGCAACCCCAAGGCTGGCCCTGAATCAACACGACCGATCAGCAGTGAGTTATGATCATCGTCTTCAGGTCAGCGTTGTCCCCCAGTTGCGGTGAAGTTTGCTCCTCTCGCCTCGATGCAGAGCCCGGAGGTGTCGTCTATTTATCGTCCGCTTCAATACCGGTAGTGCAACAAACAAGGTGCGTAGTTCGAGTCCTCCACTTTTGGTGCGACACAAAAATGGACAGGAGAGCTTCGCTCCCAAGCGATGAAACGATACTCGAAGGGAGTGGTCCCTTCGCGAGTTACATCACAAGCCAAGAGAATGACGCGCGCAGGATAATTCATTTCGCGCGAGACATCGCTTCGCTTTAACAACGCAGCACACCAGTCATCTGGGCGGGCTCGGACTAACGACACACTTACGGAGCTCCATCATTGGCAGTGCAAACATAGTAAGTAACAGCGTGCGCGACAAATGTGGACGGATGGAGGGCTAGATAGTGGTTGACTATTCATAGAATGCGCAGCAAGTTGTTAACGTTTCTCCTAAAACGCGTGCCCGTTACCGCGTTCCACACTTTAGCCAACCTCACCCGGAGGGATTATGAAAAACCTAAGCAGTCTCTTGCTTTTCTCTGCCTGCGCGTTTCTAACTAACGTGACAACACTAGAAGGCCAAACAGCCAACGTGCTATCCCACACCGTAATTGTGGCCCACCCCCCCGATGCAACTCATTTAGAGAAAGCGATCGGTAATTTCACCAGCACCACGTACCCGAGTTTCTTCCTCGGGACAGGCGGGACCGGCAACGGCTATGTCTACGACACCCAAACTGGAACAAGCTGTTCACTCATGCCCGATAACTACTACGAACGGGCTCGAACATTTACCTATCCAGGCGACAAATATGCCGGACTCATCGTGGGGCTATACACCAGCGTTGGATGGCTGGAAAACCCTCTGAATTGGGGTGGGTCTCTCTGCGGTGGCTGGGGATTTCAACCCATCAATGCGAATCGTAACGGGCATACGCTGAAACTAGCAGACATTGACGGTGACGGAAAGCTGGACGTTATCGGGTCCGGCGGTGAATATCCAAGTAAAGTGCTAACCGGCTTTATCTCATTCCAGAACAGCTATAACTCGTGGCCTGTGGGGTCCTTCTCGCCTCCGGCCGGGGACTCGATCGACGTGGTGGGAATCAGTGGTGTCAACGGAGGCGCGCGAACGAACATCGTCGCCTGCAATGCGAGCAACAACAGCTTATATTGGTACCAAAATCCTGGAGGCAGCGCCGCGCGCGGCTCCGGATGGACGGCCCATCTGATTGCCAGCACCGTGAACGGTGGTCAGCCGGCATGTAACGAAGGCGTGACCCTTGCCTCCATGACTGTTGGCAACCGCGACATCGTCATCGTTGCCAGTGGTGAAACCGGATCCGTCCCGGCTTGGGCGGCCGGTTTAGGCTATTTCGACCCGGGTTCTGCGCCTGACAGCCCCTGGGCTTTCCACGAACTCGACAGCACCTACGCAGACGTCCATGAAATCGCAACTGACACCCTGAATGGCACGCCCTTTTTTACTATTGGCGAGCAGGAACAGGCCTCTTCTATTTGCAACGGAGAAGGGTTGAATGATCACGGAAGCAGCTATTCAGGTTGCCGCGTAGCCATCTTTCCCTGGAATGGTAACGGCTTCAACACGCCTACCCTGGCGTCGAATTTGGGAACGCACAACCAGACTCTTTATCAACTCAATGGTGTTGAGTACATGGCCGGCGCGAACCACAATACTTATGAGCCGACCGATCCGGCCTATAACCTGTGGACATTTAACTTCGGTTCCACACCTCCACCACCTCCTCCAACTACGCTTGCTTCGGGTACCTACAACATCAAGGACCCGAACACAAGCGACACGATGGACACCGGTTGGGCACTCCACCCTCAATGGGGAGATGGCCCTTACATTTACCTGTATAACTACAACAACGGTAGTAGCCAGCAGATTACTTATACCAGCGCCGGGACACTTCAATCCGTAGCGAACACTGCCGACTATCTCTACGATAATCGCGGCTTTCTAGCCTTAGGGTCGAGTGGTGACACGTTCTCAATAACTTCAAGCGGCAGCGGCTATACCATCAAGGACACCAGTGCAGGCGGCCTTTATGTCAACAACGCCAGCTCCATTGACCCTCCCAATAAACTCACCTTGTCATCCACCCCTACGGTTTGGATGTTCCCCGTGGTATCTGGGGGAGGCGGAGGCCCTACGTCATTGGCAACCGGCAACCCTTATACCTTCCAGGATGGAAGCGGGAACACGATGGATCTTGGTTGGGCGCAAAATCCGCAGTGGGGGGATGGGAATTTCGTCTATCTCTTCACCTATAACAACGGTAGCAGCCAACAAATAATCTACACCGCTGCCGGCAAACTCCAATCCGTGTCAAGCACCGCCGAAAATCTCTATGACAGTGGCGGTGATCTTGCCGTGGGCTCAACGGGTGATACATTCACGATCAACAGCAGTGGGAGCGGCTACACGATTCTCGACACCACGGTCGGTTTGTACGTCAACTCTCCCGGCAAGACTGATCCACCTAATAAACTGGTGCTATCGTCCACACCGACCGTTTGGGCAGCAATGCTGCAGTAGTCCAAATTGGTCCCGATTGCAAAACTCGAAGGGTGCTCCAGCCTGCCGTGGGCAGGCTGGAGCACCCTGGTGAAGGCAGGGAACCAGTTACGAATGTGCTGGGGAGGACGCAACTGCTCCGGGCAACGCCAGCGACTGTGCGCTGAGGCGATGGCCGAAGCGGGTCATCGGTATCTCAATCAGGTAGCGGCTCAAGCAGGCACATACCAAAATGGCGAGCAGATTCCAGGGAACCTGCTGCAGGTATCGAAAGCCTCCGTGTGCCAACTCCGATGTAGGTCCCGGCAAGAATAGCTCCTGCCAAAGGCACAAACTAAAGGAAATGGTGCCCACCCAGCGCAATGGCCGCCATTCCAGAACACGCCCCAGCACGCTGTACGGCTGGATGACCGTGCTCACCAAAGACCGAATAGGGACTGAATCAGCGGAGGTTCCCGAATTCCGCTTTTGCTCGTTTGAGGACGGGGCAGTCGGGGTCGGCGTTCTTCCACAGTGCAAAGAACTCCTCGTACTCCGCGGGAGCTTTTGAAGATTCTCCTGATAGGGCGTAGGCGCGGGCCAGGCCGAGGTGCGTCAAAACGAAAACAGGATCGCCGATCATGATGTTGCGGTGGCTCAGGATCTTCTGAAACTCGTTCGCCGCCTCCCCACCTTTGTGCGCCGCCAAGAGGGCCTCCCCGCGGAAGTAAACGGGGTAAAGCGAGCCAAAGGAATCCGCTTGGCTGCTGCGCGGCGAGCCCATTTCGTAGGGAGCGCTGGCCTGCAGCTGGTCGATCGCCTTTGCGGGTGCGTCCCCTTTGAGAGCGGTTACCGCGCGAATTACCGGCAGGTAATTGAACCTGACGGAAGTATCCTCTGGAAAATTCTTCTCCAGGTCATTCGCGAGCTTCTCCGCCTGGGTCGCATCCCCGGCAAGAGCCAGGGCAACGGCCGCGCCGTATTCGACCTCGCGGCCGGCAGCCAGAGCCAAGGCTGCGGTTGCGTTTCGTCTCGCCTCCTGCGAATCCCCGAAAAATGCCTCCCATAAAGCTGCTCTGGTTTCGAAGAGAGCCGCGTGTTCGCGTTTGCCGCCGTGCAGCGCCAATGCGACGGCATGCCGCGACAGGGCGATTGCATTTTTCAGGCGGCCTTGCGATGCC
>JBARKD010000404.1:0-2452 GCA_049800615.1 Acidobacteriaceae bacterium
GACAAAGCCCAGCTTGCGTCCCCGCACTTCCGCCAGTTTGTCTTCCGGCAAACGGCTGATCTCCGTGCCATCGATCAGGATGTCGCCTTCCGTGGGAGAATCCAGACCTGCCAGCAGACCAAGCAACGTACTCTTGCCGCTGCCGGAAGCTCCCATGATGGAGACAAATTGGCCGGAAGGAATCAGCAGATCGATTTGCTTGAGTATCTCGACCGTCCGGCCGCCATTACGAATGGACTTTTTCAGACCGCGTACTTCAATCATGAACCTGCCCTGTATGACTTCGCGCGGAAGTCGCCATTCCCCAGCTAAGGTGAAGACGTTTCTCGGATGAAAAAATTGTCCCCCCTGTCTTGGCCCGGACAGGGTGACCCGCCGGACGACGATGAACCGCCGCAGTTTTCTCCATCCGCCACAAAGGCCGGGCCGCCACGACCGTTTTCTTTCCAGGAAAATGCTCTAAAGTGAGCATGTGACCCATCGACTCCTCATCTCGCTGCTGCTCGCCGCTTCCCTGCTTGCCGGCTGCCAGTCGAAATCTTCGCCAACCAAGACTGCGGAGCCCGAAGCTGTTACCCCCGCGGCCAGAACCCCGCCCCCGGCCGGCGAAGCGCCTCCGGCACCGGATGGCCGGCCCGTGATCGTCGCTTTTGGTGACAGCCTCACTGCCGGATACGGCGCCGACCCCGGAGACAGTTATCCGGACTTCCTGCAAAAGGATCTGGGCGACAAGGGCTATCAATATCAGGTCATCAATCAGGGGATTAGCGGCAACACCACCAAGGATGGTGTAGACCGTCTTGACGACGTATTGCGTTTGCAGCCGGTGGTGGTGATCGTGGCCTTTGGCGGCAACGATGGCCTCCGGGGGCTGCCCATTGCCAGCACGCGCGAGAATCTGGATCGCATCGTCTCCACGCTGCTCCACTCCGGAGCCAAGGTGGTGCTGGGCGGAATCACACTGCCGCCAAATTATGGTCCGGACTACATCCGCCAATTCAACCAGACCTATGCGTTGCTGGCAGCCAAATATCGTGTGCCGATGCTGCCGTTTCTGCTCAAAGATGTGTATGGAGTCGACGGCGATATGCAGGCGGACGGCATTCACGCCACTGACCAAGGCAATGCGCAAGTCGCGCAAAACCTCTTGCCCCTGATCGTGCCCCTGCTCAAAAAATAGCGGCATCAGCCAAGGACCACGATGGGTTGAAACAGCGTGCCCGCCACGCGGCGCACAATGGCCACCAGATCGCGCTGACCGGCAAAGACTTTGGCCAGCGGAGCGCCGGAAAATTCCGGAAGATTCACGGCGTTGCCATTTCTGAGGCGGCCGGCGATCCATAGATCCGCAGTCGTAGCCGGGAGATCCGGCAATAGGGTCCGGG
This sequence comes from Acidobacteriaceae bacterium, assembly GCA_049800615.1. Classification (GTDB taxonomy): domain Bacteria; phylum Acidobacteriota; class Terriglobia; order Terriglobales; family Acidobacteriaceae; genus PALSA-350. The sequence goes on from JBARKD010000404.1 coordinate 1,386, forward strand.
GATGAGGCAAACTCTGCTCGAGAGTGCCGGCGGTTGCCCGGTCAACCACCTCCTCCAGGGTCAAGGCCTGGGCCAGCGTGAACGGGCCGGCGCCGACCCGGCGCAGTCTCGCCAGATGAGCGCCGCATCCGAGCATCTGTCCCAAGTCGTGAGCCACCGAGCGCACATACCCGCCCGACGAAATGCGCATGGTGAACTCCGCAGACTCGCCATCGCGCGGGCCGATCGTGAACTGCTCAATCAGCACCGGCACCGATTTCAATACCACGGGGTTTCCGCGCCGCGCTGCGTGGTAGGCCGGCTTACCCTGTACTTTCTTGGCGGAAAACGGTGGGGGCGTTTGTTCCAGCTGGCCACGAAAATGCTCTGCCGCTGCCTGGATTTGATCATCGGCCGGCAGGCGTTCGCTCACCGGCGCCGCGGGAATTCCGTCCGCGTCGTAAGTATCCGTGGCAAATCCAAACCGGATCGCGCCGGTATAGGTTTTGGGAAGGGGTCCGAAGAACTGCGCCAGGCGAGTAAATTTCCCCATCAGCATGGGTAAGACGCCCGTGGCGAGAGGATCCAGCGTGCCCAGGTGGCCAATCATCGATTCGCCGGTCGCGCGCCGCAGCCGCGACACTACATCGTGCGATGTCATTCCGCCCGGCTTATCGACCACAAGGAGCCCATTCACACTCTCTACTATAGAAGCTCCGCACGCTTACCGCTCGGCGCAGGATGAGGGCCGGAGGCATGAACAAAAGGTCAACAGAAGGTTCTCACGCAGGGGTGTGAAGCGTCTGCCCTTCACGCCAAAAAAGTTGCAGGCTCTCGGGATGACAATTGTGTCCAGAGGCGGACATTGTTCCCTCAGCGGCTTTAAAGCCCCGCCCCTTCAAAACCAATACAGGCTCTGGGGATGACGATTCGTCTAGGGGTGGAGAAAAAAAACCCAGCAGCTGAACAGGCTGCGGAAAAAATCGGGATCGCGCAAGAGAGACGTGAAGCAGGGGCTAAAGCCCGACGTATTCTGAATCATTTACGGCCCGACTGAAGTCGGGCCCTGATACAAAAACCGCGTTTTT
>JBARKD010000405.1:0-7102 GCA_049800615.1 Acidobacteriaceae bacterium
AAACCGGCCATGTTCTCGGTCCGCACATAAAGACGGCGGCGATGATCGATGGTGTACCGCCCGAGTGGCCCGTTGGGATGACACGTGTCGCGGCGACGCCCGAGGACGGCAGGCAAGCTGTCCGCGATGCTTCTGCCGAAGGGTATGATTTCATCAAGGCGTACAGCAATCTCAGCCTCGAGACATTCACCGCCATCGTCGACGAGGCGCACCGGTTGCATATGCGCGTTGTCGGCCACATCCCGCAACGCAATAAAGGCATTACCGCGAAGTTCTTTCAGCCCGGCTATGACCTGGTGGCCCACGCTGAAGAGTTCGCGCAGCAAACCGATCCGCCGTCGATAGCGGCAATTCCGCAGTATGTCGAAATGGCGAAACACAATGGCACGTGGCTGATCGGAACACTTTCGCTTGACGAGAGACTTCTAGAAGAGACGACCCATCCGGAAACGTTGAAAACAAGACCCGAGCTCCGGTTGCTTCCGCCACATTATCAGCAGGTAGTCGTCGACCATAATCCTTATCTTGCGAACGCTGGCCCTAAGTTCACAAAGCATCTTCAGGACATTATCGAATTCAATCGGCAGCTTGTCCGAGCGTTCACCGCTGCCGGCATTCCTGTTCTGGCTGGGACGGATGCTCCCGTACCTGGCCTTGTGTACGGGTATGCGCTTCATGATGAGCTTGAAGCAATGGCCAGCGCAGGAATGAGCAACCAACAGGTACTGGAGGGAACGACCCGGCTTGCTTGTGAGTGGCTCGGAGTCGACGCAGATCGAGGTACAGTCGAGCAAGGGAAACAAGCGGACCTTTTGCTGCTCAATGCCGATCCTCTGCTGAACGTTGCAAATACACGCCGGATCGCCGCAGTGATTGCCGGCGGACACTATTTCGCCCGGTCCGACCTGGATCGAATGCTTAAGGCTGTTTCGGAGCGCAATGCCGCCGGATATCCAAGGGACTAATGCGCAAGGATGGCTCGGCGGTAACCACGCACGGCGTCGAGACACAGGTTTACCGCAGAGAAGCCGGAAAGTGGCGTCTCGTCCACGTGCATTACTCAGAGGACCACCAGCCAACTCCCTGAGAGACCGCAAAGGAACACGGGACCCACTTGCCACTTGTCACTTACCACCCACCATTGCTCTCGAGCGCGATAGGCAGAACCACGCCCTAGCACCGTGACCAACGAACTCGGCGGCACGCAGCTCGACAAGTTCGAGAGCCGGTTCGATGGCCAAGGAGACTTCCCGGGCCGAACGGCGCGGCGGGCCCACCTCCCGCGGTGGACCTTCGGTCGAGCCGATGAGGCTCAGCCACAGGCCCCCGGGCGCGAGCGCCGCCGCGACCTGTGTGGCGAAACGGGCGCGCTCTTCGGGTTCATCGAAAACATGAAAGCAGCCGCGATCGAACACGAAATCGAATGAACCCTCGGGGACGGCGGTCAGAAAGTCCAGGACGGCGAAGCGGCACGGCAAATCGCGATCCTGCAACTTCGCGATGGCCTGCTCGACCGCGAGCGGGGCGACGTCGATGCCCAGGACGTCGAAGCCACGCTCCGCCAGCCAAAGGGCATTGGTCCCCGTCCCCGTGCCGATCTCGAGTGTCTGCGTGGGCCGAACGCGACCCGAGGCGACGAATTCGACCAGCAGCGGCTCCGCCTCCCCGGTGTCCCAGGGAAGCTCTCCCGCGGCGTAGCTCTCATTCCAGGAAGGGTGCGGCATGACCTCACGATTCTATATGCTGAAGTCCGAAGACGAAGGTATGGCCAATTCCTCTTGCATTCAGACGGAAATGGCGCTAATGCGCATTAGACGTCCCACCCGCACTCGTCGAGACGCTGGTTTTGCAGAGGGAAATTGACAGCATTGGAAAGCGATAGGACCTCAGGCGATTTTCCCCACCCTGACTGGGTCACCTGACGGCGGATCAGTACGCGAAGCGCGTATGGTCCTACCGGGATGAAGCGAAAGTATAAGGATCTATGTGCACGTCGCCATGTGCGTCAATCCCACGAGTCTTTTCGTTGTAGTCAACAGCGTCAGCACGTAAGACTATCGACCATTTGTCGCAACCGTGGCTTGAGGGCGCGCACATCTTCACCTGAACGTTTCCTCGTAGCTGCAGGACCGATTCGACGTCGGCACTTGTCAGATTTGCCTCGGGGCTAAAAGTGAGCTGAGCGTCCGATGCTGACAACTCGATGGATCCTGCATGTTCCGTTGGCATCCACGAGAAGTACAGTCGTGGTGACTCCGTGTGTGCTATGTAAGGGCGCTCGGGCTGAGGGTTCTGCTGTTGGCAGATCGCTCTGGGAGTAGAAATGAAAGGTAAGCATGCCACCACAAGACTCAGCATTGGGAGTTTCATGAAATGCTCCTCCGCGCGAGACTAGTTTACTTTGCCTAGACGAGACATCAATGCGATTGTCAACAAGGTGGCTCGCTATTTCGTCTAGCGAGGCCCAGGGAGCAGGGAAGGAAATAGCGGTTAGGCGACAAAACTTTCGCTCATGTATGCTCTTCCAGCGACAGCATTTAAGCGGGCAGAATTCCTGGAATCAGGTGTTTTTCCCACAGTAGCGATTGATTCGAAAGCGTTTAGGAGTTGTTAATCGTTCTCATAATCCAAACCTCGCCGATTCCAATCCAGCCCCCGCAACCAACTGCGCAGGCGGACGTTCTCGTTCCGGCTGGTTCGCGTGCCTCTCTCCGCTCTCGCTCGAATCACGGCTCATCTTTCGATTCCAGCAGTGCCCAGTGGATCAACAGTCACGAAAGAACGCAGGCTTTCTGAGCAGCAGATAAACTAGTGATGTGCTGGCGGGATGCCATGGTCATCGTATCCTCGCTCAGCTTCGAATCGACATGGAAAACGTGAACGGAAAGCTGGAAACACGTAACACAAGCGAGCCGGCGGACGACAAAGTCGCCGACTGGCTCGGTGCGGATTTTCGTCCGGATCTTGCCTTCCCGGCCCTGACGGACGACATGCTCGATAGACTTCGGGCATACGGTACGGAAACCTCATTTCCGGGGAACACAACCATCTACAGGTATGGCGACCTGAATACCAACATGTATGTCGTGCTGGAAGGTGGTGTGGATATCTTCCTGCCGGGCGAGGGCGGGGAATCGAGGATCTACGCCCGTCACCGCAAATTGAACTTCACGGGCGAGTTCAATCTCTTGAATTCGCAGCGGGCGGTGGTCGAGGCACGTACGGCCGCCGACAGCCGCCTGTTGTGCATTTCCCGAAAACAACTCGACCGCATCATGCGGGCCGAAGGAGATATCGCCAACCTGATCGTGCAGGCATGTATCTGGAGGCGCATCGGTATCTTGAAGGCAGCTTCCAGTGGCGTAGTCCTGGAAGGGCTGCGAGATGATGCCGCGACCAGACTTCTACAACAGTTCCTGGTACGTAATACCTATCCCTACCGTGTCGTTGAGCTATCCGCGGAGAAAGCGGCAGCGGATACAAAGGCGGGGTTTCCCGCGATTGGTCTTCCCGATGGACGCGTTATGCACCGGCCAACGATTGCACAGCTTGCGGACGAGCTGGGTATTACGGAATTACCCGACCCGCACATCCTCTACGATTTGGCCGTGGTGGGCGCTGGCCCCGCAGGATTAGCGGCTGCAGTGTATGCCGCCTCCGAAGGTCTCTGCACCGTGGTCGTCGAGTCCCTGGCCCCGGGCGGCCAGGCCGGCACCAGTTCCAAAATTGAGAACTATCTTGGCTTTCCTACAGGGATTGGCGGCCAGCAGCTGGCCAGCCGCGCGCAGTTGCAGGCGCTGAAATTTGGAGTGCACTTCGCGATCTCTCGTGAAGTTGTCACCATCGAAGCGGTCGACGGAATTCATCGATTGACGCTCGCCGGAGCAATCCCGGTTTCTGCCCGGGCGGTGGTCGTCGCATCGGGAGCACAATACCGAAAGCTCGATGTCACGAACTATGCCGAATACGAGAACCGCGGAATCTATTACGCGGCCACCCCGATGGAGTCGCTTCTGTGCCGGGACAGCGAGGTGATCGTTGTAGGCGGAGGAAACTCCGCCGGACAGGCCGCGGTGTATCTTTCCGGCATTGCCAAACACGTTCACCACATCGTTCGCCGGCCCACACTGGCCACGACCATGTCACAGTACCTGGTCTCTCGCATCGAAAAGTCGTCGCATATCACCCTGCACACCGATTCCGAAATCGTGGAGCTTTCCGGCAAGCCGTTGCTCGACCGTGTGACCTGGGTGAACAACAAGACGGGGGAACGAACACAGGAGCCGATCGGAAGCGTTTTTGTGATGATCGGAGCAGAGCCGAATACCGGCTGGCTCTTCGGCACCGTGCGGCTCGACAGCAAGGGCTTCATTTTGACCGGCGGAGACTGCGGGTTTCAAAACACTCCTTATGCCACCAGCGCCCCTGGCATCTATGCGGTCGGGGATGTGCGCGCCAACTCGGTGAAGCGCGTCGCCTCGGCAGTTGGTGAGGGCTCTGTCGTCATATCCGATATTCACCGTTACCTCGCAGACCATCACGATCGTGCCACAGCTCAGCCAAGCGCTGCGCTCGCCGCTCTACGCTCGGCAAGCGTGCCCGCGAACGCGTAACCCTCACGCTACAATTTGCGCTGCTGATTTTCGTGCGCCGCGCTCCAGTTTCACGGTAGGCTCAACCCATGTCACGGTCGCAAAACCAGGCCGCGCTCGAGCAGGTGGCGCCTCTGCTTGCCACGGCTACTCAGGCGCTTAAGGCAGGGCGGCCGGTGGATGCAATTCCTCCCTTGAGAGAAGCAGCGTTGCTGCAGCCTTTCGATCCCGTCATCCAGCACGATTTAGGCCTTGCTTGCCTGGAAGCGGGCCGGATACCGGATGCCATCGCGGCCCTGCAGCGGGCCGTTACCGGCAACCCGCGCTATGCCGATGCACATTTTCGCCTGGGCATCGCTTTGGAAAAGTCGGGTAACTCCGGCGGAGCCATCGTTGCCTACGACCGCGCCACGGAACTCGTTCCATCGCTGACCGAGGCGTGGTTTCGCGCGGGCGCGCTAGTCTACACGCTGGGCCATCGTGATGAGGCGATCGCGTGTTTCCGTCGCGCGGCGGCGACGGGAGCCGACACCACCTTCGGCCGCCTCGGTAAGGCGCGGGCGCTCCTGACAGAAGAACGCAATCGGGAAGCAGAACAGGTGCTGCGGCGGACGGTGGCCCGCGAGCCGAACAATGCCATGGCCCATGATCTCCTGGGCAATCTGCTCTCTGAGTTCGGCCGCTTCGACGAGGCTCGCGAATGCTTTCAATGCGCGATTGCCATCGCACCTTTGCTGGCGGGATGCTATTACGATCTGGTGCGCTGTCGCCCCGTCAGCGAAGACGACGGCCTGCTGCAGCAAATGGAAGCCGCGCTCGCCACGCCAGGACTCGAAGCGGCTCAGCGCGCGCGCCTTCACCTTGCCATAGGCAAAGCGGCCGATGACCTCGGCCTCTATGACGTGTCCATGCGGCATCTCGATGTCGCGGACGCGATTCGCCGGGAATCTTTATCTTTCGACTCAGCCGCGTTCGACGCCGAGATCGACCGCATGATTGACCGCTGCACTCCGGAATGGATCGCGCGAGCATCGGAACTCGGCAGTAGCGATCCCACCCCGGTTCTGATTGTCGGTATGCCGCGCTCCGGCACGACACTTGTTGAGCAGATCGTCTCCAACCATCCCGCCGTGGGCCCCGGCGGCGAGTTGCATTTCTGGAACAATCGCGGAGCAGCGTGGCACCGCGGCGATGCGCCCGGTCCCGAGGCGCCGTTCCTCGCCGAGGCAGCGGCGGAGTATCTCCAGGTGCTGCGCGGTATAGCAGCCAAAGCCGCCCGGGTGACCGACAAAATGCCGTTCAACTTTCTCTGGGCCGGGCTTATTCACATGGCCTTCCCGCGCGCAATCATCATCCATTGCCGCCGAGCGGCCGCCGATACAGCCTTGTCGATCCATCAAACGCATTTCCATCCCAGCCTCGCCTTTCCTACGGGAGGCGAGGAACTGGTCATGTATTTCCGAGGCTACCAGCGGCTCATCGATCACTGGCGCAGCTTGCTGCCGGCGGATCGCTTCCTTGAGGTCGATTACGAGGAGCTGACGAGTGCGCCCGAACCGGTGATCCGCCGGCTCATTGCTGCCTGTGGTCTGGAGTGGCACGACGCGTGTTTGCGGCCCGAATCGAATCCGCGGGCTGTGAATACTCCCAGCAAATGGCAGGCGCGGCAACCAATCTACCGTAATTCCGTCGCGCGCTGGAGACGCTACGAGCCGTGGCTGGGACCGCTGCGCGCACTCGTCGAAGAGGCTGCGGATTGACGCAGTGTTGTGGAAACTCCGATTTCCTTTCACCGCTCTGACCAGAGGCTGGACGCTCACGCAAAATTGACTCCGCCAACAAATTGCCTTGCGCCTGCAAGTCCCCGAAAACCCCAACCGTACATTACGGAAATGTAATTTAGCCGTCACCGGCCCGTCAGAAACCCTTTGTGATACTTGCTGCGGGTTGAAGAGCTTCTCGCGTTGAAAGCGTAATCATTTCTGTATCTTTTGGGCCCCTGTACGCGCGTCCAAGCGCTTCCGTCCCAATGCACCCATGGCAGCCAGCGGCGCCCAGCGCATCTGTCTGCTTACCACGCATCTCTTGCGGCCACGCCTGCACTACTCCGTGTGGCTGGCCGGCGTTCTCAATTCGCGTGATACCCAACCGGGGAGAAGAATCGATGTCCAGAAAAGCGTTACCAAAAGTGTCTCGAAAGAAATCGAAACTGAAACGCCTGCGTCCGCTTGCCGGCCTGGTGGCGACCGGACTGAGTGTGCCCATGTTCGCTCAGTCTGTGCCGTATCCCACGTATACCGCCGGCGCGCAGCCGGACGGTTCTTTCGTGGTGAGCACCGGCCAAATCATTACCCCGGCGGGCACACAGGTCGACCTCGGCATCCGCGTCCGCGCCAAGGCGGTAGCGTTGAATCCTAATACGCAAAGTCACACCGCCGCTGTGCTCACCATGGGGGCGACCCAGGCAGTCGAAGTGTTCGATACGCGCACCGGAGAGGTGCTGCAGAATT
>JBARKD010000406.1:0-51631 GCA_049800615.1 Acidobacteriaceae bacterium
TGGTTCCGTATGGGAACAAATGGCCGGCCTATCGCTCGATCTTCAGAATTCGCACGACGCTAGTGGCCTGTCGCAGAGAAGACGTTAGTAAAGCAAATGAATTGTCATCTCGACCGAAGCGTAGCGAAGTGGAGAGATCTGCAGTTTCCTTCCCCAACTCCGATCCTCTCAATCAGTAACGCTTTCTCTGAGACACGTCGCTAGTAGCCTCTAGAGGTCGAGAACAACATCCGCTCCCTCTCTTTCCCCGTTTGCCCGCGAAACCTTGCGCGGCACGGAACAGCAAAGAAGAATACTTCCTTCCTTGCGGTCGGCCAGGGGCTGTTCGAGATACTCCACTTCACCACGAAGCATACGAGTGGTGCACGTGCCGCAGATTCCCGAACGGCAGCCGAAAGCTGGAGCCAGCCCGACCTCTTCCGCAAGTTCGAGCAACGTGCCGTCTACCGGTGACCACGTGGTCTCGACTCCTGACCGGGCGAATTTCACGCGAGCTGCGTCGTCTTTGCCCGGCTCCGCCGCTTTTCTCGGGATCTCCGGTTTCAGAATCGTGCCCGGGCCAAACGACTCGTAGTGAATCCGCTCCGCCGGCACACCCTTCTTCGTCAGGCCATGGTAGAGCGCATTCATGAACTCCGACGGCCCGCACAGATAATAATCGTGATCCCCGGCGGGCACGAATCCCGACAACAAACCAATATCGATGCGTCCAACGCTGGAGTGCGAGACTCCGAGCTGATCCTCAGCCGCCGGGCTGCTGTATCGAATATGCACCTGCATCCCAGGGTGCTCGCCGGCTAACTTTCTTATGTGCTGTTGAAAGGCCTGGACCCGGCTGTTTCGTGTGCCGTGAATAAAATAGATGGGCCGATAACTTCCAGTCCGACGGCCTTCTTCGACAATATGTTCAGTGATCGCAATCATAGGCGTCAGCCCTACGCCGCCCGAAACCAGGACCACTGGGCGAAGGCTGCTTTCGTCCAGAACAAACTTGCCGCGCGGCGCCATCCCTTCGAGGCGAAAGCCCAGGCCGGCATGGGCATGCAGAAATTCTGAGACGAGCGGCCTATCCCCTCCACGGCGGATGGATAGCCGGTAGAAATCAGGATTTGCCCGCGTGGAAAGAGTGTAGGTCCGCAGGACCGGTTCCGCATGCCCTGGGATGGGCACGCGGATGGGCAGAAACTGTCCCGGAAGCCAGGAAGCAAGCGGCTGTCCGTCAGCGCGGCGCAGATAAAACGAAGTGATCAGATCGCTCTCTTTCTCCACCTTTGCGACTGCCAGCTCTACATATGCGTTGCCATCGCTCCTGGGAAGCGCGGAAGCAGTGGACGTCGCGCTGATAATGGTGGAGATGGGAACCGTTTTCGAGGAGCCAGGCCTTTCCGCCGGAGCGGAATCGTCTGACAACGCCCGCACCACCAACTTCAGAAAATGGATACAAAGATGCTCGCTGTTCGTCAGGAATCGTCCCAGCTCCGGGATACCACCCAATAACCCTGTCTGCACGGAACTTGTCAGCGCATTGTCTTCGTTGCCCACCTGATTGTTGAAGGCAATCAGATCCTCGGCGAACTTCTCCGAAACGCCGGGAGCAAAATACTGCTCGGAGAATCCTTTGGTGTGATTCGGGCCGTCCGGGATCCAAACATCGATCGACAGGTTGGGAAATCCGGGATTGATATTGATGGTGACGTTGGGCCACAGGAGATGGTATTGCGCCTGCCTGACTTCGCCGCGCGCATCGTAAATCTTTATCGCGGTCTTACCTTCGAGAGCCGACTGGCGAACTTCTCCCAGCTGGCTGGCAAACCAGTCGTACGCCTTCAGGTTGTAGTTCTCCTCTTTCACGTCGATGGCCGCGGCGAAGCCAGGATGGGCAACAGCGCAGTGATAACACTCCAGGTAGTTCTCGAGCTTGGTCTTCCAGTTGGCGTTAGCCGTCCAGTCCTCCCGGCTGTGAAGCTGCAGAGTCTCAAGATCCACCTGGCTGCCGCGAATAATCTCGAGTAGATCCCCGAAGAAGAAGGCAAGCGGCTTTGCCTGTGAATCGAGATTCACGAAGACGAACGGACCCAGGCTCTCCACGCGAAGCGTGAGAAGAGGATAGTTTTCCAGGCGGAAATCAGGCTCGGTAGCCGATCGTGGCGCGCCTCTCAGGCAGCCGGCGAGGTCATAGGTCCAGGCGTGATATCCGCACTGCATCACTTTCGAATTTCCCCGTCCCTTCATCACTTCATGCCTGCGATGCCGGCACACGTTCACGAAGCTTGCCAACCCTTTTTCGTTGCGCAGAACCACGACCGGGACACCACCCGCGTACCCGGTGATGTAGTCGCCGAGATTCTTCAGCTCCTGGGCCGGCCCGATATAGTTCCAGCTTTTGCGGAAAATCTTTTCAATTTCGCGAGTGGTGAACGACGGATCGGTGTACCACGGTGAGGGAAGTGATTGGCCCCGATCAAGCGCGGCGAGCAGGCGATCGGTGACGTCGCTGCGTTGGCTGTCTGCAACCTCAATCATGAGATTTCCTCCTCGGCTGAAAGCTTTAGGCCGCTATGACTTTTGACCCTCGGACCCCTGTGGAATGCGTTGATTGCCGATCGGGCTCGGGGAAGATCCCGTCTTTGCCAGAATAGGTACGGACAAAAGCAAAATTACGCTGGCACTTAACAACACACCCCAGAAATTAAACCGGCGCGCTCCCAGGGAAGCGAGGAGCGTGGCGCCCAACATGCCTACCGAGTAGCAGATGTTGTACACCGCATAAACTGCCGAATAGCAGGAGAGCCCCGACCGGTCCACCACATTGCCAAGTTCCGCCGATGCCGGGTTGAGCATGAGTGCGTACGAGATATTCACCAGCGATAGTCCGGTGCACATCAGGATTGTGCCGCGGAAAACAGTAAAGAGAGGCAACACCGCGGCCATGGCAATCGCCCCGAGCACGATCATTCTGTTCAACGCCATCCGCTCGGCCACCCGTCCAAGCACCGGCGCGCTTAGGCCGTAAACCAAACTTGCCACCGTGAAGATCACACCAACCTCCACAGAGGTTGCCCCCAGTTGCTTGAGCCTCGCGGGCAGCAGCGGTTCGAGGATGCCCAATGAGAACGCAGCCATCGCCACCGCAGTGGCGGGGAACAAGATTTCCCGGTTGAGCAGCAGCGAATGGAAAGCAACCGTCTCCTTCGCTTCGCCGCTCTTTGCCGGCAGAAAGAACCCTATCAATACAGCACTTAACGCAAACATCGCGCTGCTAATGAAATACGACGTCTTATACCCCAATGTGTGAGCCAGAAATCCGCCGGCGATGGGCCCCAGGACAGAACCGAACGTCCCGCCCGTAAAAGCATAGCCGAGCATTTCCACCCGCTTCGCCGCGAAGTTGGTTGCGATCAGTGCCAGTCCGGAGGTCCAAAGAGCCGCCGAAGCCGCCCCCTGACAGAACTTCGCCAATATCAGCAAAGGGAAGCTCGATGCCAGGGCCGGCAAAATTGTGGAACATACTCCCAGGGCCAGGCCGCACAGCATAGTCCTTCGGCCACCCACCCGATCTCCCAGATATCCAAAGAGCGGTGTCACCACCAGGACACTGGCCGCATACACGCCGTAGAGCCAGATCAGTCGGGTTTGCGCGCTCGGTCCAAGCGGCAGATAAGCCGTGAGTGGATAGAACAGCCCGTAGGAAAAATAGTCGGCAAACAGAACGAATGCAACGTAGATGACCATGAGTTTGGCTTGAAGACCCATCGCGTTTGCTGTGCGGGTCTGGATCTCCTGCATCATCGCTGTCCTCGAAGACTGTGCCGGCGCCGGCCTTTCGAAGGATCTTCCGCCGGAAAGAACCACGGCAACATTATCCTCTACTCAATGACGACCTATTGCGAACAGAAGTGTCCGATCGGGGCGACAACTACCGGAACAACCTCGGGTCCCAGTAGACCGGCTCCGGTTTACCACATGTGATGAGAGGAAACGCAGAGTGAGCCGGGTTGATCACGAGGTTGGTTTCGCGTCCTCGCGTGATCACACTGGGCACTCTTAAGACAGCGGTCCGGTTCGATCGAATCCACTGGTCTCCGAAAGCGCGGGAGGCAGCCATCCCGGCGTCCTCCCAATCAGCTATCTGTCCGGCAACCACGGTTTCGATTGCAACCTCTTCGGGAATATCAATTTGCACCGCGCGAGCGCTTTTCGGGGGTTGCGAAAGGTTTGCGTGCACGAGTATTTCCAGCAGCGCGCCCGCATAACTTCCGCATGCATAGATCACGGCAAGTCCAGCGGAATTCCAACGTCCACCGTGAAGCTTAGCTCCGGCCGCATCGAAGATCGGATGCCGTCCGTCAGCAATCCGGTAGGCGATCATCTATAGGGGCAAGCCAAAAAAGAGCTTATTCAAGAGTTCTTCAACCCTGCGTGCGCCGAGCTCGGTCCGCGCGGTTTCCAACGGTGTTTTGCCGCCGAGTTCAGGATGTGCAGTGCTCATCCACGCGCGAGCCCGCTCCCGGTCATCCCACACAAATTCCGCAGCGGCGAGAACCCGGGCAAGACGCTCCGTCCTTGCGCTTTCCTCTACGGAGAGGCGTCTGGTTCGCCGTTTCCATGTGGCTTGAGGAACGACTTGAAACTTGTAGGCGGATGCACTGCGATGGTCGGTATGGAGACGGGCGGAAAGACGCTCTAACGCGCGCTTGGGCAGGCCGGCCGAAACCGCCGACTCAAGTTGGCTGACAGTACGTATCGACGGCCCTAATCCAAGAATCTCTGCGATGATTTGCGGCGCGATCATGGTTACCCTCCCGGATCCACCCCCAGCTCATTATATCCGTTTTTGGGGCTCATATGAGCCAACCAGGGAGGTTCCAGAAAAGCCTCAAAAAGCCTTGCATAGAGGCCCTGCCGGCTGGCTAGCCTGGCATTTCGTGCGCGCAGAAAATCGAAACGAAAGGGAGACCAACCTTCAGCTTCCGCCAGAAATGCGGGAGAGAAGAACTCATGTGAGTTTGCGATCGCCCCAACGATAAGCGATTGCCAGCTCATGCGTAGCAATTTCTTCAGCATCGCAGTGCCGTAAAGCAAATGTTCCATGCCTGCGGCTACCTGCATGCTGAAGTTCAGAAGCTGGATCACCAGGCTGTCCAGCGGACGCCCCGACGTGGCAGCCTGTGTAAATAAGGTCACGGATCCGCGCCGCATATCCTCGCGAATGTCCTGCAAATCGTCGCCCAGTTGCAGTAACACGCCCCAGGCAAAGGCAAATCGGCTTTCTTCGCGGCTCATGCAGCCGTGTGCCAGGCAGGCGTCGGCCAGCACGGAAGTGCCGCCTTTTGCGCAGCTGGTTCGCAAGATCTCGATCTCTGTCAAACCGCCTCTAACCCGGCCGCCGCTGGTTTGCGTAATACTTTCTTCCTGCGCCCGATGGATCGCTAATAAACAGGCGAAGACATGAGGATATTGTGCGCGAGCATACTGCTGTTCGATCAAGCCGACGAGAGTCCACAACGCGGCCTCCCGGTCGTCCTCAGCGGGGAGCGCAATGCCATGCAGGCGGTTTCGAAAGCGTTCGCTGAATCGGAGCTTCGCGGCATTCGGCACATCCTCTCGATCCAGAAAATTATCGCTGTATGGATAAAGCAGGCTGTATCCCAGGATGGACGGTGTCAGCTTAATCGGTTGGCCCAGGAGAGGTTGCAACCCGCAAGCCGTCCAGGCATTCCGGCAAGCCTGGATGATGTCGGCCATGTCCAGGTTTGGGTCGAATTGCCTCGCAAAGCGAGCCAGTTCGGTCCCGACCGGCAACAGTTCCTCGGTTAGTAACTGGACGGCCCCGGACTCGAGATTCAGCGCGGTCGCAGAGAACCGAGCGAAGGAGGATGTGATCCGGTCCTGGGCCGCAAGGCGATCCGCCCTGGTTCGGAGGGTTTTCTTTGCCTCTTGTTCAACCTCGTGCAATCCCTGGTCGTACCCCTTCTCGCGCTTCTCCTGCTCTTCGGGGCTGTACCGCGGCATAGGCGGCGGCTTAGCGGCGCCGCTATTCCAGGAACGAATTGTTTCTGCAACGCGGCCCTCCACCCATTGCCAGCTATAAGGTTGCTCCATCGTCCCTGTTGTTTACGCATTGCCGGAAGAAATAGTTCCCGCCCGTCTGCTCCGGCGTATCAGCGTCGAGCGAGGCCAACCAAACCCCACGAACATGAAAGAAGATTCATGAAGACCCCATTCAGACAGGGCCGGCATCTTCTCAGGATGTGCCTCGGGAATTCAAGTTGGCAAGCTCTGCCAGCGTAATCATCTCTACTAATCCGGGGGGATAAGCAAAGTCCTCCAGGCAGACAATTGCGGAGGCGCTTGAATTCTCACGAATCACGGCAAGGTCGTTTCGTTGAATATAGGGGGGCAGCAAAACAACGTCGAAGCGTGTAGATGCAAGTAATTCAAGCAGTTGCTCCGGTGAACAGCCAACTGCATTGAGGTGACGTTCGTGCAACGCGGTGATTCTCTTCTTCAGGTCGGAACCTGAACCCACACAAAGAACTTTCACGAGACGAGCCATGAGGTTCATCCTTTCCTATGTGCAAAGCGCTGAACGCTGGTTGAATGCTGGACAGCTTGCCCAAAGAAAATAGTTATCCCGAACTTATGAACGAATCAAGCGGCAATTGATACCAATTCGTAGGGAATCGGATCGCCTCAGAATATAGCAATACTTCCCGGACAGTTCCAGCAAGTTTCCGCCGGATAGAATCCTCTACTTATCACCTGCGGCCTCTAACGCCCTGCGCCCCAGTTCGCGAAAGGTGGCTCGCAATTCGGGTGGGTTGTGCACCACAATCCTGCATCCCATGGCCAGCAGCATCCCGCCAAACATCCCCAACCGGTCCCGCCCGCAACGCAGACGCGTACCGCCTTGTTGGGCTTCCGTGGCTACGCGCCACGGTGCAAACATGGGCCCAGCCTCCTCGATCGGCATGTCGATCCACACGTCAATTTGATAGTCCGATTGCAAAAACGGCATGCGCTCGGCGAGGAATTGGCGAGCATCGAAGTCAGCCGGGCGTTTGAAGGTCGCGTTGGAGATTTCCAGACCGCTGACGCGATCCAGGCGAAACGTGCGGCGGTCCTTGCGCAGAAGGCAATGGCCGATAACATACCACCGGCCATCGCTGTGCAGAACTCCGTGGGGCTCAATCTGCCGCTGGGAGACAGCGCCGTCGTGAGCCTTGTAGGAGAAGCGAATTCTCTTACCGGCGCGGATAGCCGATGCAGCGCGGATCAGAAGCTCAACGGGCGTCGAGACTACCCATGGACCGGGCTCGATGGCCACAACATCCTCCACCGTGCGGATGCTCTCGTGGAGTGCGTGCGGCAGAACCCGGGCCAATTTGGCGAGCGTACTCTCGGTGGCCGGCGCAAAAGCTGATAACCCAATCTGGCGCAATGCGCGCAGTCCCAGCGATAACGCAAAGGCCTCCTCGTTGGTCAGCAATAAGGGCGGCAGTCGATAGCCCGGCCGCAATCGATACGCGCCGCCTACCCCCCGGGAAGAGTCGATAGGAATGTGCAGATCCTTGAGGCGAACGATGTAACGCTGCACGGTGCGCAAGTCGACTTCCAGGCGCTCGGCCAGTTCAACCCCGCTTACATGGTCGCGTGCCTGCAGAATCTCGAGCATGGTCAGCACGCGCGTGATGGGGTCATACATGCGAAATCGATTCTCCTTCCAATTTACGACAGGATCTGTCGGGAATGCCGCGTACAGTCCAATTGAGCCCATCCAGGGCGACACAGGGAGCGAAAATGACGACCCAAACCAGCGAAGTAAACGTCCTGACAGCGGACCACCTGCTTGAACAATGGCAAGGACACAGGCGGCTGACACGCAAGGTGATCGAGGCATTTCCGGAAGACAAGCTATTCCAGTTTTCCGTCGGAGGCATGCGGCCCTTCGCGGACATGGCCTGGGAGTTCATTCGCATGGCTGTACCTATCGTGGACGGAGTGACCACCCATGAGTGGAAGGAGTTCACCGGAACCAAGCCGACGACCAAGAGCGAGCTTCTCCGGTTTTGGGATGCTCAGACGGATGAGCTGAACGAGAAGTTCCCGAAGATCCCCCCACACAGGTTCAGCGAGGTGTCGAAAGCTTTCGGCCAATGGGAGAACCCCGGGATCGTGACCATCCAATACGCGATCGACAACGAAATCCATCACCGCGGCCAGGGATATGTCTATCTGCGTGCTCTAGGCATCGAGCCTCCGCCCTTCTGGGTGCGCGATTGAGTCTCCGTAATCCGATAATCCGTTGCACCCCCATCCTTCGCCCACTTTGCGAAGGATGGGAACTCATAGCGCGAACTCATGGCAGATGGCCGGATCCGTCTCCTTGTTGGGCAGCCTGCCCGGGGCTCAGGGGTATAGCATAGGAACAAAATCCCGTGTCTTCCCCGGGCAGGAGCCGCGATGAACAGACGCAATTTCCTGAAAAGCGCGACAATCGGAAGCTTGGCGGAGGTTGGCTTGAACGGTCTTAATGCGAAGGCTGAGAACACCAGCGGGCAAGCCGAATCGAACGAAAAACTAAAGGGTGGATGGGAAGACGGCCTGGGGCGGCCCGTTCGCATTGCCAGTATTGGCTACATGCCCCACATTCCCCTGGAGAGGATTGCTCAGCTGGTGGACGAGCAGGGCGCACGGGGAACGGACATCATCCTGTTGCCCGAAACCTGTCGCGGGCAGGACCAATCCAGCGAAGAACCGCTGCACGGCGCTACCGTCACCGCGCTCAGCGGGTTGGCCAAAAAGCACAAAACCTACGTTGCCTGTCCGATTGACAGAAGAGATGGCAGCCGGCGGCTGAATTCGATCGTCCTTCTCGATCGCTCCGGGCAGGTGGCTTGTATTTACGACAAAGCCTTCCCCTACTGGTCAGAATTCGATTTGCAGCCGGCGGTGGCTCCCGCCGGGGAGGCTGCGCACGTCCACCAGGCGGACTTCGGGCGGTTGGGATTAGCCACCTGTTTTGACGTCAATTTCCCTGAAGTGTGGAAACAGCTATCAGACCAGGGAGCAGAAGTGGTGGTGTGGCCCAGCGCCTATTCGGCCGGGGTCTCGCTGCAGGCTCATGCGATCAATCACCATTACTATATCGTCACTTCATCTCAGACTCCGGACTGCATCGTCTACGACATTACCGGGGAGCGGCTTCTCTACGAGCGTGCACAGGATGTCAACGTCAGCCGGGTAACTCTCGATCTCGACCGGGTCCTCTTCCACGAAAATTTCAATCTTGCTAAGCGCGACAAGTTGCTGAATGAGCATGGTCCGGAGGTCGCTCAAGAGCAGTGGCTGCGCCTGGAGCAGTGGTTCGTCCTCAGAGCGAAAACGAAGGGCGTGAGCGCCCGCGAATTATCGCGTTCTTATGGCCTCGAAGAATTGAGGCATTACCTGGACCGGAGCAGGGTAGCCATTGATCAACGCCGTGGCTGGGAGTTTGCCAAGGGAACGGTCGCCCATACTTCGCAGGACGCCGAGTTGAATCAGCCGGCTTCACTGCCGGTTAGCGCGCATGCGCCGGCAAGCGGTGGTTCTCATTGAGGCGCAGGCGAGAAGTCTCACTTTGACCATCAAGACAGAAGAGACAATCCGCCGGACTTGCTTGGTTCGGCCCCTGTCGAAGGCCTTCCGGGATGGGAGACGCGCTTGTATCTGATCGAGTATCCACCCGGCGGTAACGGAAGCGGCCATCACCATCCGGTCGTTGGCGTGGGGTACATGCTGAGCGGAAGCATCCTGTCCGCTTTTGCCGAGGACGAACCCGAGGTCATCCAGGCAGGTCAGACCTTTGTCGATGCCGCGCACCAGATTCATCGAGTCTCTCGTAACGCCAGCGCGACCGAACCACTACGCTTCGTCATAGCCTACACCGTCAAGCAGGGTGAGCCGGTGACCGTCCTCCCAAACGAAACGGGGGCGTCATGACTCGCGGCCGCCGGCATCGATGGTTCCTCACGTTTGTGGCGATCGCAATTCTCTTCGCCATGCTCGTCACGCTGGCGACGACATCCGTTCATCCAGCCCACGGAATGGCCTGGACCGTACTCGTCGTGCTGCTCTTTCTGGGCCCACCCGGCCTCTCCTGTTTTTCGTGGGTGTCCCTTTCTACCCGCACGAACAGATCACAAGTATCCTTTGATCCTTCCCGCTTCCAGCGCCCGCCTCCAGCCTCTACGAACTAAGCGAAAAACAGCCGGATCCCATTAGCAGTCCGAAGGGATCGCAGACTCTCTCCTCTGTACATTCGCTCCTTTCCTCCGCCGGGGTGCCCATGGACTTTGCAACCTTCGTTGCGCGTGGCATTTACGCCTTCAACGCGCTGGTAATACTCGCCCTTTGCCTGGTGTTTGTCATTCGGCGACTGCTTTGGAGTCGCAAGCAGAACAAGCGCGGCTTCTTTCCGACCTATACCTCGGCTGGGAACGCTCTGCAATCTCTTCAGATCATCGTCCAGCCGAAGGTCGACTACGTGCTTGCGGAAAAGCTCGAAGACGAAGCGGACGATGATGAAGAATCGGATGACAATGATAAGGTGGCGAAGCCCTTCAAGAGACAACTGCGGCAAATAAGGCTCGGCCAGCCGGTAGACCGCTTGACGGCTTTCGCAAACCGCAACCGTGATCTGGATGAAGCAGGAAAAAATCGTTGAAGTCGCATCCGGCAAAGCTTCCGCGAAAAGAACAGCAGCAATTGCTGAACGACCTCAATTATCTGAACATGGCGGAGATCAAGTCATTTTGTAAACGCTATGCTATTCCATTCAGGATTGCCGTAGAGACCGAAAATGGCAGCAGGATCCTCACCAAAGAGGACGACAGAAAAGGCATAATTTTAGACCGGATCAGGCATTTTCTGAGGACCGGGTCTGTTCCGGAAGCAACTTGCTTTCCCGCCGCGGTCGTCTGCTTTGGCCCGCTTCCGGAAAACCTCAGGGAGGGCGACAGGCTCTTTTACGGGCAATATGACAAGACGAATCAGTCAATGCGCGATCTCCTGCAGGGCTTAACAGACGGGAAATTCAGGCACGGCGCGATTGCCCGAATCCTGGCCCGCGAATTCTGGAGCGGAGGCGAGGCCCCGACCTTCGCCAAATACGCCGCAGCATGGCTAGAAGCTTCCAGGCAACATACAAAGCCTAATCCGGAGTGGGCTTTCTTATCCGATCGAGCAAGCGCCGGAAATATCAAAAACTGGAAAAAGCTCAGAGCAGAAAAAGCCGCTCACGTCCTCGCGACCATGCATCGGCTGCTTTCCTCGGGCTAAAGTAAGCGCCACCATTGCTCTACCGGCGTGTTCCTCATACATTGAGAAAACAGCAAGAGTGAAACAGCAATTTCACAGTTTTGCGTGAGAGGTTTTGATTTATGCCGGTACGCCCGCTATTGCTTGGCGTTTTGTCGCTAATTCTGCTAGTTCAGGCTGCCAGGTCACAATCAACGCCTGCGGCCGGAGCCCCCGTCACGAATGCGGGGTCTATCCACGATGACCGGCAGCATCCCCGCGAACCCTCGCGCGACAATGCCTTTTCTATGACCATCAATCGCTACGGCATTGTGGCCACCTTGCAGACGCTGGCTTCTCAGGCCGGCGCGACCGTCCTGGCCAAAGGCGGGAATGCCGTGGACGCGGCAATTGCCGCCAATGCCGCGGTAGGAGTGATCGAGCCGATGATGGACGGGATCGGAGGCGACCTCTTTACCATCCTGTGGGAGCCCAAAGAAAAGAAGATGTATGCCCTGAACGCCAGCGGGTGGTCGGCCAAGGCGCAGACCATCGAGGCCATGAAGGCGAAAGGGCAGACTACGATTGGAGCCAGCAGCATCTACTCGGTCACGGTTCCCGGAGCGGTAGCCGGTTGGGAGGCGTTGCACGCGAAGTTCGGCAAACTGTCCCTGGCTGAGGATCTCGCGCCCGCCATTGCGCTGGCGGAAAATGGATTTCCCGTGACCGAGACCGACTCGGCAAACTGGGTCGAGTACGGTTTGAACTTCAAAGACCGGCCCGCCTTTGCCGGTGTCTATCTTCCGGGCGGAACCTATCCTCGCGTGGGGCAAATGTTCCGCAATCCCGATCTTGCCGCCAGTCTCCGCCTTATCGCCAAAGATGGGGCGGCTGCTTTTTACCGCGGCCCGATCGCGGATGCCATCGTCAAGCTCTCCACCGAGCAGAATGGATTCCTTACCAAAGAAGATTTTGCCGATTACCAACCGGAATGGGTTGACCCTGTTTCCACCACCTACCACGGTTGGAGGGTATGGGAGACACCGCCGAATACGCAGGGGATCGCCGCGCTTTCCATGTTGAATGTGATGGAGCTTTACCCCCTGCGCGAGTGGGGCCATGATTCGGCCAGAACCCTGCACATCGAGATGGAAGCCAAGGCGCTGGCCTACTCTGACATGCTGCACTACGTTGGCGACCCGCGTACCGATGACATCCCGACGGCCAAGCTGATCTCGAAGGCACTGGCCAAGGAACGAGCCAAGGGCATCACCGACAAAGCCAACTGCAAGGTCCTGCCGTCGGATCGCAAAGAACAATTGGACAAGCTGCAGTCGGAAACCACATATCTGGCCACGGTCGACCGTGACGGCATGGTCGTTTCTTTTATTCAATCGAACTCGGGCAACTTCGGCGCGGGACTGGTGGCGGAGCATACCGGCTTCGTCCTGCAAAATCGCGGGACCGGGTTCTACATTCAGCCGGGACAGCCAAACTCCCTTGCCGGCCACAAACGGCCCCTGCACACCATCATCCCGGCCATGATGCAGAAGGATGGGCAAACCATCGGCTTTGGCATCATGTCCGGCTTTAACCAGGCGCAGGCCCACGCCCAGTTCGTCGCCAACGTGGTGGACTTCAATATGAACCTCCAGGAGGCCATGGATGCGGCGCGTTTCAACAAGGACAACTCCGGCTGCAGGGTCAACCTGGAGGACGGGTATTCCCGTGAGGTTATGGAACACCTGGCGGCCCAGGGCCACCAGGTCAACCTTGTCCCCCGCTACTCCCAGGTGATGGGAAGGGGCAACGCGGTCATGCATGACGACACCTTGGGGGTGAATTTTGGGGCATCCGACCCCCGCGCGGACGGACAAGCCGTTCCCGAGCAGCCACCGTACTGAAACAGGCGTGTAAGCTGCTGTTTTCCTGACCGGCATCCCGCCCCCACATCCCCCTTCGACCTGCGCTGGCTGGACGTGATAGAGTGCGGTCTGCAAGAAAAGTGGCTCCTGACGCGTTGCGTAATGCGCAATACGTGCCTCAGGATACCCAGCGGCCCCGCCGCCTCACTCCCCGAAAGGGAAGGGAAAAGGATGCAAGGTCTACAAAGACTAGGAATTTCGCGCATCGGACAACATCGCATCAACACTCTTTCGCAGACCGTTTCCGTCATCGTCACGCTGCTCATTTGCGGCACAACATCGCTCGCCCAGGACAGCTCCTGGAAGGATTACCTCGGGGGACCGGCGAGCGCCCACTATTCCACGCTGAAGCAAATCAATCCCGGTAACGTAAAAGACCTGGAAGTCGCCTGGAGCTACCCAACCGGGGATGACATCACCTACACATTCAGCCCGCTAGTCATCGACAACATTGCTTATTTCGCCGCCAAGGAGGGATCGCTGGTCGCCGTGGATGCGACCACCGGCAAAGAGGTATGGGTTCATCGTTTCCCCGGCGGAACCGGTATGGCAGCGCGCTTCGCCGGCGTCGCGGGCATGCGCGGTGCAAATTACTGGGAGAGCAAGGATCGTACCGATCGCCGGCTGCTGGTGACCTCGGGAGGATTCCTGCATGCCATTGACGCGCGGACCGGCCAGCTGATCGACTCCTTTGCCGATCACGGCAAGCTTGATCTGAAGACAGGCATCGATCGTGCCACCAGGCCGCTGGCATCGAGAAGCGCGGGCCGGGTATTTGAAAACATACTGATCCTCGGCAGTGCAACGGGAGAAGGATACCTGGCGCCCCCAGGGGATATTCGCGCCTTCGACATTGTCACGGGCAAGCTACTGTGGGTGTTCCATACCATTCCGCGGCCGGGCGAGTTCGGCTTCGACACCTGGCCGAAAGATGCTTACAAATACATGGGCGGCGTGGATGTATGGGGAGAAATCACGGTCGACGTGAAGCGGGGAATTGCTTACTTTCCCGTTGCGTCGGCGAAGTATGAGCTCTACGGCGGGGACCGGCCGGGTAACAATCTCTATGCCGATTGCATATTGGCCCTGGATGCTCGCACCGGCAAGGAACTTTGGCATTTCCAGACGGTTCATCACGATGTTTGGGATTACGACCCGGATGCGGCTCCGCAACTGGTGACTGTGCAGCACGACGGCAAGACGGTTGATGCGGTAGCGCTCGCTTCCAAGAACGGGTTTCTCTATGTATTCGACCGAGTCACGGGCAAGCCGCTGTGGCCCATCGAGGAGCGTCCTGTGCCGGCGAGCGACGTGCCCGCGGAAGTGACGTCGAAGACGCAGCCTTTCCCCACAGTCGTGCCTCCGTTTTCTCGCCAGGGCATGACCGTCAAAGACATGTACACGAAGTTCATGCGGCCGGAAGAAATTCCCTGGTGGACAGACCGGCTTACCAAAGCGAGAACCGGTCTCTACACCCCACCCTCTCTGACCGCCGACACCATCAATCTGCCCAGCGTGAACGGTGGCGCGTTGTTCTTCAGCACCGGTGCGGACGCGGCCAAAGGCATGGTGTACGTGGTATCGAAGGACATGCCGTCGATTGTGAAGCTGGTACCGGCGGGAGAGTCGACCACTGCAAACGCCGGCAACCTGATTCCAAGTCACCCGCGCAAAGCAGGAGGACGCCCCAGATCCGGTTTCCCGACAATCGAGGAGATGGGGCGCGCGGTGTATGAACAGAATTGCCAGCTCTGCCACGGACCTGACCTCAAGGGGGATCGCGGCCCTGCGCTGGATACGGTGGTAAGCCGGCTGGGCGCTGACGCAACGCACAATACAATCGCGAACGGCAGAGGGGGCATGCCCTCGTTTTCTGCGCTGCCGCCTCAGTCCATGAGTCAGCTGATGGCCTTTCTGAAGCAGCCTGACCTGGCGCCGCCGGGCTCGGCGCCGTCGGCAGCTACGCAGGCATTAGTAAGGTCGTTTGCCGAGCCTCCTTATCCGGCAGACGTTGAGGAGCCTCCGTCGCGTTACAAGACCGGTTATGGTAACGAGCCGTATGTGATCACTCCGCCCTGGAGCACCATCAGCGCTTATGACCTGAACACCGGCAAAATCAAGTGGCAGACGCCGTATGGCGATCTTCCACAGGCCGGTCCCAGTGACACGTTGCGCGGCAATGTATATCCGAAGAGCGGGTTTGTGCTGACGGCCGGCGGGGTCATGTTTTTCGCCGGCAACGATTCGAAACTTTATGGATTGGACACCGCCACCGGAAAGATGATTTTCACCAAAGATCTGCCCAATGGATCGCAGGGCGTACCCGCGGTCTACGAAGCCAATGGACGGGAATACATATTGGTCGCCGTTTGCGGCGGAGCTACACAATACCCGGAGGGCGCTTACCTGCCTCCGGGCGGAACGCTGCCGCCCCAGACCTCGAAAAGCTATATCGCATTCGCCCTGCCCAACGGCGATAAGAAGCATTGACCGCCAACAAAAACTGTCGGCTGGGAACGATCCTTCCCCTTGCCAGCCTGAACTGTGGAGTCAGTTAACCCCGCCAGCTCCGTTTTCCAAGACCGCAAAAAAAGAAAAGTGAAATTTAGCGCATTGCAAGGGTTTTTTGCCAGGGAACTCGTTTTTCTGTACTTGGAATTCACTTCTCTCGGAGACTGCCATGTATCAACCCTGGAAAATTCTTGTCTATATTGCTGCCGATAACGTTTTGTATCCGGATTCGCAGGTCAGCCTTCGCGAAATTGCGGATTCTAGTTCGTTCAGCGACGTGGAGATCACCGTCCAACTCGACGGGCCCACTGCAGCAATGGCCACGCGCTACAGATGCGAGCACGGAACAAAAAAGCTGATATGGGAGGCTCCGGAGGACTACACCGCGGACCGCGGGGTTCGCCTTGCCGACTTTCTCAACGCCGTAGCGGGGAACTCAACTGTGCACCAGCGCATCCTCCTCGTGCTTTGGGGCGAAGGTGCCGGTTTGGATCATATCTACTTCTATGGCGACCGGGAGACCGCCAACGGCGCCACCACCACAGAACCGGGACAGGGGCTGTCCTCCAGGCTGGGGAGTCCGGAACACCTGAAAAAGGCCATGCGCGCAGTGCACAGTGCGGCCAACGATGTGCTCGACGGTCAGAATGCAAATCTTTATGTCAAGGACATTCAGCTGGGCCACATTCTTCGAGAGTTCACCCGGAAGATAGGCCGTCCCATCGACATACTGGGATTCGACGCTTGCCTGATGGCTATGGCGGAGATTTGCTACGAGGTGCATGAATCTGTATCCGTGGTTGTCGGCTCGGACGAAGAAGTGCCCAAAGAAAGCTGGCCGTATTCCCTGATCATGCGCGACCTGGCCAGGTTTCCAGGAATGAATGCCAATACTTTGGCTACGCTGATCGTGAGCAGGTACGTCGAAAAATATAGTAGTGAGGGCAAGGGCGAAAGAGTTTCGCTGTCGGCAATGAGACTGTCGGGCTCCGAGGAACTCGGCTCTGCGATGAAGCGTCTGGTCAGCGCGTTCAACTCGGTGGCCGGCGATGTGGCCAGCAAGCGCCGCATCTTTCGTGCACGCGATGCTTCACGAAGCGCGGACGAAACCAGCTATGTCGACTTTGGGGTCTTTTGCGAGGAGCTCACGCAATCCTTTGACCCGCATACACCGATACACGCCTGTGCGAGGGATTTGCTGTTCGTTCTCAAGAACCATGCGTACATTCTTTATCATCGCGACACCGGGGAAGACGGATCCTACGATCCCTACGGCCTTTCTCTTTGCTTTCCCCAGGCGCTGCCTCCTGATGAAGCCGGGCTTGCTGCTGCAGCTGCGGAGTTCACCATAGCGACGCACACCGCCCTCGGAGGCAAAAAAGATCCACCGCACCAAAGTAAGGATCCGCAGGGCGGCATGAAAGATCCACCGCACCAAAGTAAGGATCCGCAAGGTGGCATGGACCCGCAGGGCGGCATGAAAGATCCACCGCATCAAAGTAAGGATCCGCAAGGCGGCATGGACCCGCAGGGCGGCATGAAAGATCCGCCGCACCAAAGCAAGGATCCGCAAGGTGGCATGGACCCGCAGGGCGGCATGAAGGATCCGCCGCACCAGAGCAAGGATCCGCAAGGCGGCATGGACCCGCAGGGTGGCATGAAAGATCCGCCGCACCAAAGTAAGGATCCCGGAAGCGGCAGGAAGGATCCTCCCCATCAAAGCAAATTCCCTCCCAGTGGGTCGGGAGGCAAATCGTCACCGATGGAGATCACCAGCTATTACATCCTCTGGGACAGCTACGTGCCGCTCGCATTTAACCGGGAAACGGGATGGGCCGATTTCCTGGAGCGCGTTTTGGCGGACCAAAGCGACACGACCGGAGCCGGTGCGTGAAAACGGTCATAGGAGCGGAGCAGATCTGAGCTGAGCTTCTGTTTTTATTGCCCGCCGAATGCGGAAAACGCCGCCCAGTAGTAGGGGTGAGAAGTCTCCGCTTTGGACCTTATGTCTTGCTCCGCGCCTCTTAAGGCGACGTCTACCGTATCCCCTTTGAGCAAGCGAGCGTACAAATTTTCCATCAGCGCGGAACTGACGGCCGAATCGACGGGCCATTTGCTGGCGATGACGTTGGGAACTCCCGCGCGTAAAAAGAGGAGAACGAGACTTGCAGGATCATCTGGACCCTGCTCAGTGGTCGCCGTATTGCATGCGGACAGAATCGCCAGTTTCAAGTTTGACATGAGGCCTGGATGAAGCTGCGCCGCACCGAGCAGGACGGTGCGATCCCCGTTGCGCGAAGCAAGCAGCAATCCAGGTTCCCGGTCTTGTGTTATCGAGTGTCCGGCAAAATGAAACACCTGTGCTTGCGGAAGCGACTGGAGCACGTTGTCGATCGTCGCGTCTGCTCCCGTCAGCAGATTGCGATGATGAAACTGTATGGAGATATCCTGAGCCTCTTTATTCGCGTCGGGCAGAGGGCGAAGGCGCTTGCCGGCCGGGGTATTCGACAGCGGATCACCGACCGCCAGGATGAAACTATTCGTTGAAACTTCCCGGTCTCTGCGCAGCCGCCTTGAATAGCCAAGGCCCGGTGATTCGATTACCTGCATTCGATCCCCTAAATATCCCGCTTCTGTCTTCAGGGCCTGAAAAGGGACAATGTTCAATAGGGTGTCGGGTTCGAGAACAATGGTCGTTATATTTTTGAGGGAGGCGCTCACCGGTTCCAGCAGCCATTCGTAGAGGCGGCGGCCTTGCTGATCGATCAAGCTTCGATCCGACGAAGGGTCGGCGCAAAGGCGGCCGAAAGTGTGGGCGGCAGCCTCGAGTTTTTCCTGGGGCACATCGACCCACGCGGTGTGCAGGCCGGTCGCGTCCACCAGCCAGATGGCGAGTCCGTGGGAAAACGACATCCAGGTAAGCAGGGCCGTCCCGGGTTCCAATTTCAATGTTCCCGTGGAGTACGGTGACGTGGACAGCGAGACATCTTTTACGGCGGCCGCCGTTCCGGCGCCTGCTGCACGCAACGGCCCAGCGCGGGACCACTCCAGGAGAGCAAAGGACTTGTCGGCATCATGGTAACTCCGGGTGTATAGCTCAACCAGGGACCTGTAGGCTTCCCACGTAGTCTTCTCCCAGCCGAAAATGGCACTATCCGAATCCAGGGAGTTGCGATTTCGTTCAATCAGCCGTATCGCTTCCAGGAGATCAGCTCGCGCCCGGTCGGGCCTGCCCAGGCGAGTTTGCAGGGCCCCCTCGGTTTCAAGGTAGAGGATGGTGGCGTACTGCTTGCTGAAACCATTGAGGGAGGATTGCATCGCATTGAGCCTGCTCGCAGCGAGATCGAATTTGCCCTGGCGCACTTCGAGGGCAGTGCGCTCAATTTCCAGCGTGGTTTTCGCTGCGTCGGAACTTGTGGCAGTTTGCAGCACCGCTGCGGCTTGTTCGTATTCTCTATCGGCGAGAGGAGTGTCGCCGGCGCTTTCGGCCACCTCCGCCAGCCAATGGTGTGCTGCCGCAAGGTAAACAACGTCGCCGTCAAGCGTATCCATCAGTACGGTCTCGTCTCCAACGCGCTCGGCCATGTGCCACATAGCCTCCGTCTCCGCAGCAAAACCAAGATCGGCGTAGAAATTGGCTGCCGAGAGAGGTGGATAGGAGGCCGCCCAGAATCTTCCCAGTCCGCTTTGGATTTGTCCCCAGGATTCAGGCGACGCCATCCATGAAGTGGCAACGCCGTCCCGATAATAGAGCCCGTCCAGTTCGAGCACCGGGTAGCCTGCGGCCTGTGCCAGTTCTTGTGCCCGACGGGCGGAGGCATCCGCCGTCATCGGATTGCTGCCGAGAAATTGGCACGCGGAAAGCGCGAACAGTGCTTTGGTTTCGATCCAGGCGTAGCGATGATGGCTCGACTGAGCAAGAGCCTTGTTGGCCGCCGGCAAGCAAGTATCCCCTCGTTCGGAGCGGTTCATGCCGATGGCGTAGGCGAGCTCCGCGGCCGCCACCCCAGCGTGATTACCGGCGGAGAGAAACAGCGCGGTGGACTTGTTGGCGTGCGCAACGATGCCCCCGACGTCCCCAGTGGCATTCGCGCGAAATGCCTGGGCCAATTCGCGGGAGCCTTCCTCCCAGGCTGCGCCATGGGGACCATCCACCAGCTCAGCAAGCCAGTCATCATGATGGCGCTGACGCATTTGCTCCGCGAAGGTCTTGAGCGCATTCTGTGCTTCGAGGCTGCTCGCTGCCTGCTCCCGGGAGGCGTGCGCGGAACCTGCAAGATAAAGCCAATCACGGGTCGCGACGTCCATGTAGTCCTCATCCATAGTCAGCGGCCGGCTATTCGCATCGGGTGGGGCACTGTCCAGGGCAACGATGGCCGCGGCAGGCTCGCGCAAAGGGGCGATCCTCGATTGCTGGTTTTCCTGCATCTTTTGCTGCAAGTTCTTGAGGCGGTCCTGGCCTTCTTCGCGCCAGGCCGGGTCTCGCTCAACCTGGAGAAAGCGGTCCCAGTCGGAGGCTGCCTCGTGGTACAAAAACATTCGTTCTTCCGCGATGGCGCGGTTAAACAATGCCAGGCTGTTGTCCGGGGATGTCGCCAGGACTTTACCCAAGTTGTCGATAGCGCGACCGTAATCGATTGCCTGGCCGGTGGCTTCCCCCCGCGCGAAATATGCAGTGGCCAAGTCGGTGAGCAGCAGGGGAGCATCCGCTTGTGATTCCAGGGCTCGCTGCAGGCTTTGAATGGCTGAGTCGAAGTTGCCGTCCATTAAATCCGCGCGGGCCTTGGCATCCAGTAGCTCGGGGTCACTGGGCTTTTTGCGTAACTGGGCCGCGATGATCGTTTCAGCTCTGAGAAGCGAACCAGGCTTGTCGAGATCGGACGCCCCTGTCCCGCGTTCCTGGTGGATCGGCGCGTGTTTTGCTTCTGGGATGCGGAGTTCCAGCGTGCGGTGCTCTGAGTAGGCGTCTGCCAGCAGCATCTGAGGCGTAGGGGAAGGGAATCGATGAAGCGCTAACAGGGCGGAAAGGACGACGAGCACAGTCGCCGCGACGGCATAAAGTGACCAGAATCCCAAGCGGCGGGGACGCGAAGCTGGCGGGAAGCCTCCCGGCGGGTAGCCTCCCGGCGGGACACCTGGGCGCGCGGCGCCTGATCCCGTGGAAAGGCCCTGGGCCAGAACCCTCTGTCGAGCTCGATCGGCGCTGGCCAGATCTCCAATTCGGGCTTCCTCGTCCGCCGTGCTCTCCGCGGTCAGGTCAGTGAGGGCCTCCTGGAGTAGCGGTGCGCAATGGTCGCAGCCTGCCGCGTGGCTTAGTAGACGCTCCGGATCGGGGTGTATGCCGACCGCTAGCTCCAGCCAGGCGTTACCCGGGGGACATTGCGGGCCGCGGAGCACTGTCTTGGCTGCCCTCAGCTGAGCGAGACGCTCCATGGCCTCCTTTTGGGTTCGCAGCTGCGTTTGGCAAAGCTCACAGTATTGCAGATGGGCCCATGCACTCTCGTTCATAGGACCACCCACCCATTCCCTCCCCTCGACACTCGAGAGCAGGATTTCGTCGATCTGGTCGCTATCTAGATGGGGTTCCAGACTCTTGCTTTTCCTTTCTAGAACGATTGCGCGGGTAAAAGACCTTCGCGGGAAGCTGGCGCGATTGCCGGCTCGGCCCCGTTCCGATCCGCCATCCGGGTCCGCAATTCCCTGGTAATGCGAAGGATGATGCTTTCTATCCCCTTGGTGGTCAGCATAATTCCGGGCAGGTCGGCGATGGCCCGGGCGGAGAGTCCGGCTCGGTAATGGAGCCAGAAAATCTGGGTGTTCCGCTCCTGGTCCGGTCCGGGGACGCAGATCTCCAGGAAGCGGTTGATTTCCTCAATCAGGACCGTGCGCTCAATGGATTGCTGGCTGCCGTCCGAGCCGTCGGCGGCCAGGGGAACGAAATCCTGAGCAAGTTGTTCAATGTGGCCGGAGCCTCTCTTCAGGCTATAGGACGACTTGAAATGGTCGCGAACGACGTTGGCGGCTACGACCTTGACGTACCCGATGAAGGCGTCCGGGCGCTGCTGCTGGAAATTACGCAGAATCCGGAAGTTGTCGGTGCATAGCTTGAGGTAGGTTTCTTGGATCAGATCATCTACCGTCTGCCGGGAGGAATCGCCCAGGCGTGCTGCGGTGCGCAGGATCACGGTGGCAATGAGCCGGTGAAAGCGGCGGATGAACTCCTCCCATGCGTCGGCGCTTCGCGAAGCAGAGCATTGACGCACGAGTTCCTCGATCGACAGGCAGGAGTAATTCTCCATACATATTCCTGAGGGGGAGGCAACCCATTGTACCGTGGGTTGCGCACAACGCTGCTTAAAAGAAACAACCGGGTGAATTTTCGATGCGCTGACGCACAGGGTGATTCGAGGAAATCACGTTTTTCCCCTATGCCGTTGCCACGCGGCAGGTCCATCGTTGTTGCAGAAAGAAAGGCAAGGGTAGCTGCTACCGAAGGCCCGCCGCCGGACGGCCAGGTCCTCGGGAGCAGCGGGTGGTCCGGATTCCTGGTAGTGGCCCAGTGGATTCTCGGCGTTTCCGATGCAAATCACTCTCGTCGATGAAGGTGGCCAGGTTCGGACAGCTCCATGGATGGGATACCATGCTTGCGATCGTAAAACGTTTACCTGGGAAAGAATCTGGCCATGAACCAGCTACTCAAGCTATCCATTACAGGCTCTTTGTTCCTGACTGTGATCTCCTGGATTCCACTCTTGCGCGCGCAGGTATTGGCCCCGCAGCCGCCGATGGGCTGGAATAGTTGGGATTCCTATGGGCTGACCATCACGGAGGCGCAGTTCCGGCAAAATGTGAACTGGTTCAACGAGCACCTCAAATCATCCGGTTGGAAGACAGTTGTGATTGACGAGGGATGGTATCTTCAACGTCCGGAAAATGCCGCCAATAAGGGCGCCGACCAGGGCTACACGATGGATAGCTATGGCCGCTACATTCCCGCACCCAATCGTTTTCCTTCAGGCGCAAACGGCGATGGGTTGAAGCCCTTGGGCGACTGGGTTCATTCGCTTGGCCTGCAGTTTGGAATACACATCATACGAGGCATTCCCAAAGAAGCCGTGGCCAGGAAGCTGAAGATCGCAGGCAGCCAGTTCCGGGCGGACGAAGCTGCCGACACGGCCGACCTTTGCCGCTGGAATCCCGATAACTATGGGATAAAGGCCAATGCGGCAGGACAAGCCTATTACGATTCGCTGGGAAAGCTTTATGCCAGTTGGGGGATCGATTTTGTCAAGGTCGATTGCATTGCCCAACCTTACAAAGCGGATGAGATCCATATGATGGCGAGAGCTCTCGAGCACAGCGGCAGACCCATCATCCTAAGCCTGTCGCCTGGTCCTACGCCGATCGACGAGGCCGGTGATCTCCGCGATTATGCGCAGCTTTGGCGTATATCCGACGATTTCTGGGACGTATGGTCAAAACCGAAAACCGATACGCAAAATTTTCCGCAGCCGGTAGCGCGGCAGTTTGGCAAACTGGCACAGTGGTCTCCTCATGTGGAGACGGGACACTGGCCGGATGCTGACATGTTGCCGTTTGGCTATCTTGGCCCCACGCCCGGATGGGGCAAACCGCGGCATAGTCGCTTTACCAACGACGAGGCGCGCACCGTTTTTACGTTATGGTCGATTGCGCGATCACCCTTGATCCTTGGAGCCAATCTCACGGAGATGGATCCTGCAACGGAGCGGCTCCTCACGAATTCTGAAGTGATCGAAGTAGATCAGCATTCTTCCGTCAATAGACCTGTCATCCAGACAGACACCGCGGTGGTTTGGACTGCGCACGGCTCAGCCGGGCAGACATACGTTGCCGTCTTCAACATTGGCGACAAACCACAGACGCTTTCGTACGCATGGGATGCCTTAGGTTTGGCCAATCCCCCAAAAACAATCCGGGAGCTTTGGCAAGGGACGGAGCTCCGCGTCGCCCCGCAACTTACGACCAGCTTGCCCCCGCACGCCTGCGCCCTCTACGCGGTTCACTGAAGCGACGAACCTATCTAGCCGCTTCGTCTAACCTCTTAGGAGGTTTGTGATGCGAACAGGGCGTGAAGGGGCGGGGCTTCAGAGTCTGCGTGCGAACTGCGGTTTGTTCGATCCGCCATCGGCCTTGGCATGAAAACAATGGGGCGGCGCTTCCTGGAAAAGCCAACCTTTCCACGCTCACAGAATTGTCGTCCCGACCGGAGCGAAGCGAAGGGATCTGCGGTTTGTTCTATCTTTTTCCGCCCCTAGACAGAATTGTCATCCCGAGAGCCTGTGACTTTTTGGCGTGAAGGGGCGGGGCTTTTCAGCCCCGCCGTCAACCGCGCACTAAGTCCCGAAGGGACGATTGAAAATAGCCCAGGATGAAAATCCTGGGACCGGTTATGAAAAACGAGTCAGTCCCGCAGGGACGGCTGAAAATACCCCAGGATGGAATCCTGGGCGCGCTGCTGACCCCCATCACGTAACCAAATCTCGGTAGGGTTAGTTCTCACTCAGACTCTTCAACCCCGCCGTCAAATCGAACAAGTCACAAGCTCCGAGCGCTCCCCGGATTTTCCCGTTACTCCACCAAACGTTCAGAAGCCATTTTGATTTATTGCATGAATCAATGGGACGGGAGACTAGCCGGCGCTGTCTTTGACGAATAGCATTCTCGCGAGCGGGATTAACATGGGTTCCGGTTTCGTCGCCAGTCTGTTGATGATGCCTTTTTCCAGGCGCTCTGCGAATTCCGCCTCTTTCGCACTCGTGCCGCCTCCGCCCAAAGCTTGAGCCAGCGTCGGAAAAACAGACCCTCGCGAAAATGCCGCCCATTGCCCGCCAAATTCGCGAGCATCGCGGTGGCGTTCGTATTCCAACCAGATGTGGTCTTCAGCGCGGAATATTTCGACAACCTGCGGGCGCAAACTGCCGCAATGGCCGTCATTGGTAAAGGGAGCCAGCAAGTCTTCGCGATTCCGGGCCACCGTCGGGATAGTCATGCGATGCAGTTCTTCCGGTTGAAGAAAACCCTGCTCGGCCATCTCCAGCAGCGTTCCATAA
The DNA here is from genome assembly GCA_049800615.1 of Acidobacteriaceae bacterium. GTDB lineage: Bacteria > Acidobacteriota > Terriglobia > Terriglobales > Acidobacteriaceae > PALSA-350. Next base: position 24,806 of record JBARKD010000406.1, read on the forward strand.
AGTGCCTGGAGCAGCGGCTGGTAACCGAAGTTGCCGTCGTCGTCCGTAGCCATGGTCAAGATGACGAGCCTGCCGCCTGGGCTTAGCTCCCTGCCGCGCGCGAGCAAAAAGTTGTGCCAGTCCTCCGCAGCCTGCCGGGCGAACGCCGCCCGGGTTGCCGCGTCTTTGCTGAAGGCTACCTGCACCTGATCGGGAATCGGCGAGGGAGCCCGGCTCAACCACTGCACAGCCCACGAACTCCAGCCCAACGTCACACTATCGGAAGGTAGGATTTGCTCGTAGAACGATCTTCCTACCGCCATGGCAAACGTGGATCGATGATTTTGCAGGTAGCTCGCGGGGTCAGTATTCAATGTTTGAAAGAGAACCGTGAAGTCATTCTGCGGCACATCGGTGTGGACTACAGTGACAGCCTGGTCGGTTCCTGTACGCTCGCGAATAATAGAAATAGCTGCGGAAATCGGAACAAGTGAGTTGTGGCCTTGCGACGAGCCATAGTCTGCGATCTGGATCGCCTGCCGTGGCTCGGGCAGCAAGACCGCTCGGGCCGCTTCTTCCAGAAGCGGGATTGCAGGCGACAGGCCGCCGGCCTGTACCTGCGAACTGCGGTTGTAGCCGCCCTGGCCTTCCATCGCACTGGGTAGGATCGAGCCCGCCTGATTCGCCATAGTGTGAACCTCTCCTGCGCAGCATCGGCTTGCCGAACTGTGTCCCGAATTATCTTCACACAGCGGCTGACGGGGAGCACCCGGGCAGGGAACCGGGATTGTCTATCACTTACCCTGAACTAGCGTGTTGACACCAACCGCGCAGTTTGCGCAGGAGACACCTGCCTGCCGGTTCATAGTTGAAACTCGCTGCTCGATGTCTCGCGCTTCCGCGGGCCGGTCTGCCTCGACTAAATAGGACCGGTATTGCAGCATGACGCCGCCCAGGCGAGGATCGGCGGGAGCCAGCGTCTTTTGCAATATCCGGATCGCTTCCTGCATGTCTCTCTCGCCGTCCTGGCTGGCGCCAGACTTCCACTCGGCGAAGCCGCGCGTTTCCAGCGCAAAGCCGATGGGCGCCGATTCAGGCTCGAAGTTCCTGTTGGCGAAGGCAACCGCCTGCTGCGCATCGCTCATTCCTTCGCTGCAATGTTTGCGTGAGCAACGCGCGTAAGTGAGAGTAATGAATCCGGAGAGCATCCCGGTCTTGGGTGGATTCGAGGCGGATTGCAAGGTCTGCATTCCCCGCTGGCTGAGTTGCTCCGACTTCTTAAACTGATGCCGCACAAGAGCAATGTTTGCCAGGTGTAATTGGCTTAAAGCAATGTCGATTGGATTGTCCATCTTCCGACGCGTGGCGTACGCTTGCTTTGCCAGGTTCTCGGCGTCCGCCACCCGGCCATAGCTTAGATAGAGCGATGCCAGATCTTCAAGCACGGAAGCGTATTGCGCCGCTGCGGATGGCGCGCTCTTGAGAAGATGCAGCGATTTGCTATACGCATCCTCCGCCTTTACAAAATCCGTTGCATTCCAATATGCAAGCGCGAGCTCTGCCCACAATGCGCCTTGCTGCCCTTGCGGAAGGTGCTGCGCCTCGGCGCTTCGAATCAATTCCTGTACTTGAACTATGCGCGCTTGCGACCACGCGAGCCGGGCATTTGTTGTTTGCCCCGGGACCATGACGGGGCGCGAGAAAAGAATCGAGATAAGAAGCAACGTCAACTTCCAGCGGGAGGCGAACATGATCGTGCGAAAGTAAGATGTGAGCATCGGCGTTCCTCGATAGAAAATTTGTAAAGTGCGGGAAAGTGCGACAGCTTGGAGTGCGGATACGAAGCTGTTCGTAAATAAGTTCCCGTTTCTCTCGCGGCTACACAGAAGCTTCACAGAAGAATTAAAAAGCAACTGCGAGTGTTCGTTTGTGAACACAGCGAACGTTCTGTACAGTGTTCGCTGCGTCCGAAAAAAGACAAAATTCTTGCCTAACCGGAAGCGGAATCTACGGTCTAATGCGCTGCATGGAAGAAAGCGACGATTCCATTCGCCGGGCAGTCCTGTCCGGGGATAAGGACGCGTACCGCGGGCTGGTCTCGCGCTATAGCCAGGTTGTGTTCCGAGCGGCCTATCGCATTACAGGCAATGAAGCCGACGCGGACGAGGCAGTGCAGGAGGCATTCCTGCGCGCGTACCAGAGGCTCGATAGCTTTGAGGGACGCTCCAGCATGGCGACATGGATCTATCGCATTGCGGCCAACTGCGCGCTCGACATCGTGGCCCGCAGAAAGCCCGAGGCGCGCATTGGCGAAGACAACGATCCCGAGGAACGGCAAGTGCAGCTGGCCGACAGGCATGCCGGACCGGATCGGCTGTTGCTAAGCCGCGAAATTGAAGCGGCGCAGAGCGCGGCCATGCAGGAACTGACGCCGGTCGAACGGACGGCGTTTGCCTTGCGGCACATGGAAGATCGTTCCACAGAAGAGATTGCCGCCGCGTTGAATATTGCACCCAACGCAGCTAAACAAGCGGTCTTTCGCGCTGTCAGGAAATTGCGGCGTCAACTTGCGCCGCTATGGGTAAACACATGAAACACGTAAGCGAAACGGAAATGATCGAGTACTACTACGAGGAATCTGCCGCCATGGCCGAGTGCGAGCGCCATTTAAAGCAATGCGCGGAGTGCGCGAAGAGCTATGCGGAGCTGGTCAGGGACCTCAAACAGGTGAAGACGCCGCTAACTCCGGAGAGAGGCGAAACCTACGGCGAGCAGGTTTGGCATGCAATCCGCGGTTCGCTGCCGGTATATGAGAAGGAGAAATCGAATCGCGCCTGGCTGCAATTTTGGCGGCCGTTGAGTTGGGCGGCGGCTTGCTCCGTGTTGATCGCTGTTGGATTTCTCGCGGGACGTCATTGGGAGCGCAAGCAGGCGCCGGCGGTTGCTGTGGCTGCGGCTGCCGATCCGCAAGCGCGTGAACGCGTTGTGGTTGTCGTCCTCGGCGACCACCTGGACCGCTCGGAGCGGCTGCTGGTGCAACTGAATCATGCGAGCAGCCACAATGACTGGGAGGCTGCTCCGTTGCAGAGCGAGGCGAGAGAGCTGTTGGCGACCAACCGGCTAATCAGGCAGAGTGCGGGCAACGCCGGCAATCTGCAGGTTGAAGCTTCGCTCGATCGGCTGGAGCGTCTGCTGGTTGAACTGGCGAACCAGCCTGACGGCATCAATGAAACGAACCTGAAGCGGCTTCGCGAGGAGATGAATACCGATGGCCTTCTCTTCGACATTCGCGTCTTGCGCTCGCATCTCCCCGCGCAAGCCATCGCGCCACAAAGCATTTCTACAAGTACGAAAGGGGCTGCGATTTAAATGAAGACGAAAGCACTACAGGTGACATTCCTTTTGGGCGTCCTCGGTTTGGGGGTGCCGGGCTGGTGCGCAGATTCTCCGTCGAAGGAAGATGCGCTCTACTCCGATGGAACTCGCGCGATTAACGATGGCCGCTGGGCACAGGCCGAGACGATATTCGCCAATATCGCGCAGCAGCATGGCGAGCGCGCGGAAGCAGCGCTTTACTGGCAAGCTTATGCGGAAAACAAGGAAGGCAAGCAGACCCAGGCGCTCGAGACCTGCGCCCAGTTAAGGCAGGCTTTTCCTCAGGGCAAATGGATCAACGAATGCGGCGCGCTCGAAATCGAAATTCGAGGAAAGGGCGATGACCCTTTACCCCCCAAGGATGAGCAAAATGAAGAACTCAAGCTGCTGGCGCTGAACTCGCTGATGCAGCAGGATGAGGCGCGGGCACTGCCGGTCATTCAGCAAATCCTCAATGGCGACAAGTCGCAGAAACTCAAAGCGCGTGCGTTATTCGTGCTCGCCCAGGACCCGTCTGCGCAGGCCCAGTCGCTGATCGGCCAGGTGGCGCACAACGATCGGGACCCTGGGTTGCAGCGCAAAGCGATCGAGATGCTGGCCATCACACGAGGCAAACAGGCTGCCGGCACGCTAGCCGACGTCTATCGCCAGAGCTCCAATGAGCAGGTGAAAAAGACCGTGCTGCAAACCTACCTGATTATCGGTACTCCGGACCCGCTGTTAGAAGCAGCACGTCACGAGTCAAATCCGGAACTGGTGCGGACCGCGGTACGCACCTTGGGGGCGATGGGCGCTGTTCAGCAGATGCTTGCACTTTATCGGGACACCACCAGCTCGCAGGCCAAGGCAGACATTATTAACGGCCTGACTTCATCGGGGCCAAAGGGCGCGGACGCACTTGGCACGATTGCCGCTTCGGAGCAGGATCCCGAGTTGCGCCGTAAGGCGATCCGTAATCTCGGCATAGCGGGCGGACCGGCAACAGCCCCATCGCTGGTTGCGATTTACAAGAAGAGTCACGATCTGGAAACGAAAAAAGCCGTCACTCAGGCGCTCTTTGTTGCGGGAGACAGCCACGACCTGGTGGAGCTTGCCCGGGCAGAGAAAGACCCCCAGGCGCAAAAAGAGATTGTGCAACAGCTCAGTGTCATGCACAGCAAAGAAGCCAGCGATTACATGCTGGAAATTCTCAACAAATAACGCAGAAAGGAGATTCGCTATGAAGATGAATGCGCTTTTGGTTTTCGCATTGACCGCTTCCGCGCTGATGACGTGCGCGCAGGAGCCGCGGGTGACCAACACGCAGTTTCACTCCGGGCCGGTGAGCCTGGGATTGTCCGCGACGGTGGATCGATTTCGCCACGCAGACCATGCACTTTGGTTGGGGTATGCGGTGCCGGCTCTTCCGCGAACACATCTATCTGCGTGTTCGTCTTGGACGGGAACATCAGAGGTGGAGGATGGATGCTGCCATGAGCTTTGGCTGGAGGACACACCAGACAATCTAAGGTCCTCGGATCAGGCTGATTTACCTGCGCCCACGGCTTATATCCTGCTGCGGGTTGAGCAGGGGCAGATCACGCGAGCGCGCGTGACCGCCGCAGGCTGCACGCTGAATGCCGGTGGAGTGGCGTTTGAGTGGATGACCGGAGTAGATCCGGAAGAGAGTGTCGTGTTTCTTGGCAAGCTGGCCGAGTCGGCCTCCGCCGGTCCGCAGCGGCTAACCGATGAAAGTCTGGCAGCCCTAAGCATGCATGCGGCGCCCAAAGCCACTTCGGTGCTGGCTTCGCTGGCCGGCAGCGGCAATAGCAACCGCCTTCGCGAGAAAGCAGCTTTTTGGTTGGGCTCGGTGCGTGGGCATGATGGATTGCTGGCCCTGCGCCAACTCGTACTCAGTGAGCAAGACCCGAAATTTCGTGAGAAGCTGGCCTTCGATTTTTCCATCAACTCCGATCCTGGAGCGATCGACGACCTGATTCAGATGGCGAAGTCGGACAGTGACAGCCGGGCCCGCGGTCAGGCGCTCTTCTGGCTTGCCCATAAGGCGGGGAAGAAAGCTCTGGGCACATTGAACGCTTCTGTCGACAGCGATCCCAGCCTTGACGTCAAGAAGAAAGCGGTATTCGCTATCAGCCAATTACCCAAGGATGAGAGCGTGCCGCAATTGGTCCACATCGCCGACACAAATGCCAATTTCGCGATTCGCAAGGAGGCAATTTTCTGGCTCGGGCAAAGCCAGGACCCTCGGGCACTCGCTTACATCGAAGCTATTTTGAAGAGATGAGCTCGCCTTAGGCGCCGTTCTCGATGCGTTCCGCCCGCTCCAAGGCCTTTTCCACCTCGGCCAGCAAAATAGTCGCGTCGGACGGAGCCGCTCCAGCCCGCAGGTGTTCCCGCACACGGAGTAACGCAACGGTCAGGATCTGATTGCTCCTGACCAGGCGGGGTAACCAGACGTCAATGAATCCGTCAATCGCGGCTTGCGGGTCTGGAAACTCAATCACGGTCGCCGGAGATTTCTTGGGAGGCTTCATCTACCACTTAGGTGATGTGACGACCCAAATCGTTACACGGCGGCGGGAAAACGGTATCCACAATGCGAAAAACCATTAACGTCCCTTAAGGAACCCGCGATCCCGCCAGGATGGCTAGAACTTGTTTCATATATGGGTCTGGGGCTTCTGGTTGGACTCTGAGCCCCGCTTCGAGGGCGGGTCTCAAGCGCGGCCTCTCCGAAATTTGCCTGTTTATGAGACCAGTTCTAGCGCATTTCGGCTCTAATTTGCCAGAATGCGGGCAAAAAGCTCGCGATCGACGTTGCCCCCCGAGGCTACCAGCCCAACGCAGGTCCCGCGCAATAAGTCCTTTTCTTTGAGTGCCGCGGCCAATCCAGCCGCTCCCGCTCCTTCCACCACGTTGTGCGTGTCGGTAAAGTAGATTTTCATGGCGTCGGCGATTTCCTGCTCACTCACGGTCACGATCCGCTCCACGTTGCTGAGAATCACGTCGAGAGCCTCCTCGTCGGGCACGCGGCACGCCATTCCGTCCGCCAGTACCGTGCTGACCGGGGCGGCGACCGCATGGCCGGCTGCAAACGACAGAGCATAGGCAGGAGCTCCCTCAGCGACCACCCCGACAATCTTTGTCTTTAACCCCATTCCGTTGCGAACCGCGGAGCAGGAGCAAATACCGGAACCCTGGCCAATGGGTACGTAGACCGTATCCAGGTTGCGTACTGCGGAGAAGAACTCCAGCCAATACGTACCCACTCCCTTGACGATGTCGCGATGATAGTTGGGAACGAAGTGCCAGTTATTTTTGGACGCGAGGCTTTGTGCGTGCTCTTTGGCCTCCTGAAAGTCGCCGCCGTATTCGATCAAGTTCGCTCCCTGGGCGCGCATGGCCGCGTTCTTGGCGGTGCTGTTTCCCCGGGGCGCCACAACAAAAGCCGGAACGTTGAATCTTTTGGCCGCCAGCGCCACGGACTGGCCGTGATTGCCGCGCGTGGCCGTGACCAGCCCTGACACGTGACTCGCGGTGCCGAACAGCTCCGCCGCGTACACCACCGCCGTGCGCGCCTTGAACGCGCCGATGGGCGTGTAGTTCTCGTGCTTCACCCAGGCCTCGGTTCCCAGGCGCTCGCACAACAAGGGCCAGACAAATTGCGGGGTTGGCGGCATCACGCTGTAAACCAGCTGCTGCGCGTCGCTGATCTCCGCCAGGGAGGGCAAAGCGGACCTGTCGAGAGCTGTTGTGGCCATGACTTATCCTACCTTGCAGCCGACGCACGCGACAGCACGTACGCTTCGATCTCCCGGACCTGGTCAGGCGTCAGCGCATCCAGAAAGGAGGGCATTCCCATTTGTTGGTGGGTCCCTCCGAGCACGATGGATTCGAACGCATGGTGGGTCGCCGCGCTGGAATACCGCAGGTCGGGAACGCCGGAGCTGGAGATGGCCTCGACCCCATGGCAATAGAAACAGTGCCGTCCAAACAGAACACTGCCTTCGTGAATCATCGCCGGTGTGGCCTTCATGTGGATTGCAGGAGAAGGCGGCCCCTGATGTCCAAAGGTGGGCAAGTCGAGTTTTGCCTGGCCGTCGAGAGCAAAGGTCAGGATGCGGCCGAAGCCGGGCTTGACCGTACCGCTGCCCGGTATGTCGTTGAGTCCGGCGGCTCCGCCCCAGCCGGCCATCAGCGTGACATATTGCACTCCGCCCAGCATGAACGTAACCGGCGGAGCCATGATGCCGGTCCCAGCGTCAAACTGCCAAAGCTTCTTGCCGTCCGTCGCCCGATAGGCGCAGAAGATTCCGTCGGAACGGCCCTGCAGGATCAGGTTTCCCGCGGTCGCCAGCACGCCGCCGCTTTCTACCATCGGAAACAAGACGCGCCACGCCTCTCGTTGTTCCACCGGGTTCCAGGCAATGAGCATGCCTTGCATGGGAGGGGTCGCGATGAACTTCGCCAGCAGCGGGCCGTCGTAGGCGGGGTCTTCCCCGCGGTTCCAGTTGCTGGTGTTGGAATTCCAGTTCTTATCAGGAACGTGCAACGCAAAGGACCCCTGTCGTGCTGGAACATAGACCAGGCCAGTTGTTGGACTGAAGGCCATGGGATACCAGTTATGCGCCCCGCCCGGCGCAGGGGAAACGAGAACCGGGTGTAGGCCATCGTAGGCAGTTGGGGACTCCAAAGGGCGTCCGCTCTTGGCATCAATCCCAGTCGCCCAGGTGACTTGGTCGACAAAGGGCTTGGCGGAAATGAATTGCCCGGTCTGGCGGTCGAGCACGTAGAAAAAACCATTCTTGGACGCCTGCATGATGACCTTGCGCTTGGCGCCGTTAATGGTCAGATCGGCCAGCATCAAGGGCTGGGTCGCGTCGTAGTCCCAGTTTTCGCCCGGCGTTACCTGGTAATGCCACACCAACTCGCCGCTTTCCGGACGCAAGGCCAGGATGGATGCAATATAAAGATTGTCACCACCGCCCGGGCTGCGTAGATCGCGATACCACGCTGTACCGTTACCGGTGCCGGCGTAGATGAGGTCGAGCGCGGGGTCGTAGACAATGGCGTCCCAGACAGACCCTCCGCCGCCTGCCATCCACCACTGCCCATGCCAGGTTTTTGCCGCGTCCTCCATAGCCTTGGATTCGAAGCCCTTCGCCGGATCGCCGGGCACGGTGTAGGTTCGCCATATCAATTTTCCGCTTTCCGCATCGTATGCGGAGAGATAGCCGCGGACACCGAACTCGGAGCCGGCATTGCCGATCAGCACCATCCCCTTCACCACGCGCGGAGCGCCGGTAATGGCGTAGGGCTTCGATTGGTCTATCGTGACGATGTCCCAAACAGGTTTTCCGCTCTTGGCGTCGAGCGCGATCAGTCGCCCATCCAGCGTTCCCAGATAGACCTTGTCACGATAGAGCGCCACGCCGCGATTGACGGTGTCGCAGCAAATCGTGCGCACATGAGAGCGGGAAACCTTCGGATCAAACGCCCATAGGATTTGCCCGGTCTTGGCATCGAGTGCATAGGCCACGCTCCATTGGCTGGTGGTATAGATGACTCCACCGGAAACGAGCGGCGTTGCTTCGAGGCCGTGGGTCGTACCCAGCTCACGACTCCACACCAGGCCGAGGCGGTCGACGTTGTTCTCGTTGAGCTGACTCGACGGACTGAACCGTTGCTCATCGTAGGTTCTTCCGTAGGTCAACCAGTCGGCCCCGTCATCGACAGGCGCTGGCGCGGATCTTCGGCAAGCCGTGACAGGGACCAGCAGAGCGCCAAGTAATAGAAACGGGCAGATGCGCGGCAAGACGTGGCCGATTAAACGCCGCTACGCAACTGAGTGTCAAGAACGACACTCCGAACCCAATCCAGCAAACACATCGGTAACTCGATATAGGTGGTATGGCTTGCGCGCAAAGCCGCTCCTAGCTTTGTCCTCGAGGATTTCCCCCATGCCAGTTCTCTGGAACTGCAGCAAACTGCGACGCTGGGGATCGATCATCGCATGTCTGCTGGCGGCCTCGGGCAGCGCGCTCCGGGCGCAAGTATCCATCACGGGACCAACCCAGGTGCGATTGGGCAGCGGCGCGCAGTATAGCGCCGTCACCGGCGGCGTGCCCGTCTCCGCGGCGTGGTCCGTGAACGGATTCGCCGGGGGTACGGGGTCGACCGGCCCAATCTCGACTGCCGGCTTCTACACACCGGCTACCACGATTTTTGCCGGGCACTCGGTCACCATCACCGCAACCGCCGGCGGGCAGTCGGTCTCGCTCAGCGTCAAAATCCTGAACCCGCTCCCCGTCTTCGGTTCCGGTTCAATCGCGCAAAGTGTAACCGGCAACTCTTACTTGTTGAGTGTTAACGGATCAGGGTTCGTTGCCGCTTCGCAATTGCAGGTTGCCGACGCCAATGTCACCACCACCTTCGTCTCGTCCTCGGTGCTGCAGAGCACGATTACAGTTTCATCGGGCACCACGACGGTGACAGTTGGCGTTCTGAATCCCAACGCGGGTCAGGACACCGCGGTAACCAAAACGATCGCAGTCAATACCATCCCGCCGGTAAGCCTTACGCAGGCAGCGCGACTGCTCGATCAGACCAGTTTTGGGCCCACCCTGGGGACGATACAGCTGGTGCAGCAATCTGGGGTAGTGGGTTACCTCAACCAGCAATTTGCTACCCCAACTACCTTGATCCCCGCCATCCCCAATCCGCCGGTAGCTCTGTGCCCGCCGGGCACCGACGTTTGCGCGCAGAATTATTTCTGGCAAAACGCGCTCACCGCGCCCGACCAGCTGCGCCAACGCGTTGCCTTTGCCCTGAGCGAGATTTTTGTCGTGTCGACTGCCGAAGTCAACGCGCGCACCATACCCTCGTACCACAACATGCTGGCCAATGATGCCTTTGGCAATTTCAGCCAGTTGCTGCACGACGTTGTTCTGTCCGCGGCCATGGGCGAATACCTCGACATGCTGAACAGTCCCGCGCCACCTGCCGGTCAGATTGCAGACGAGAATTTCGGCCGCGAATTGATGCAGCTATTCACCACCGGGCTCTATCTGGTGAACCCTGACGGAACGCTGAATCCGGACGCAAACGGCAACCCTCAGCCGGTTTACACGGAGGCCGTGGTTCAGGCGAATGCGCGAGCGCTGACGGGATGGACGTATGCCAACCCCACAGGTGGCGTGCCCACAAGCTTTCCCAACGGGGTGCCGAACTACGATCAACCGATGCAGCCTATCGAGGTCTCGCACGACGAAACCGCGAAGGTGCTTCTGGGTGGCGTGACCCTACCCGCGGGACAAACCGCCGAGCAGGACCTGGCCGGAGTGATCGCGTCCGTCTTCAATCATCCGAATGTGGGCCCGTTTGTCGGGCGCCAGCTCATTCAGCACCTGGTCACCAGCAATCCTTCGCCTGCCTACGTCGAGCGCGTTGCCGCGGTTTTTGCCAACGATGGCTCTGGTGTTCGCGGAGATATGAAAGCAGTGATCAGCGCAATTTTGCTCGATCCGGAGGCGCGCGCCGCCGATACCGATCCGACGGTGAATTGCGGTCACCTCCGCGAGCCCATCCTCTACTTCACTGCAATTCTCCGTGGGCTGCAATTCACCAACGTCAATTCTCAGGGCCGCTACGATGCAGCCAGCACCTACACCGCGCCTCTCGGTCAGGTGCCTTATAAGGCAGCCAGCGTCTTCAATTTTTTCCCTCCCAGCTATGTAATTCCCGGCACCACGCTCAATGCGCCGGAGTTTGCTCAGGAAAACAGCGCTACTTCCATTGCCCGTCTGAACCTGGCCGACAGCACCGTTCGCAACCATCTGACCTCATTCAATATAGATATGAGCCAAACCAGCTTCCTGGGCCAGATCGCCTCGGCGACCGGCAACCCTGCCGTGGACAGCGCTAATCTGGTCACCTCGCTTAGCATCCTTTTCACGCACAACCAGATGCCGTCCACAATGGCGTCAGCGATTGCGTCCAATGCCGCGCTCCTTACCGACATAGGCCAGCGCGTGCGTGTCTCCACCTGGCTGGTGATCAGTTCCGACGTTTTCCAGATGGAGCATTAACTTCCGTTGAGAAGGAGTCCTATGCCAATCAGCCGCCGCAATTTCGTTCAATATGCATCGCTGGCCGCCGCGGGAAATCTTGCCGGGCTTCGGCCGTTTGGCAGGCTCAACGCGCTGGCGCAGTCCACGCCGAATAGCCCCTATCAGGCATTGGTCTGTGTCTTTCTCTTCGGGGGCAACGATTCCAACAACACGCTGGTTCCTTTTGACAGTACCGATTACAGTAACTACGCCAGTCTGCGCGGCCCGCTGGCCCTGCCGCAAAATCAGCTGCTGCAGCTTGCATCCCTGCCCAACTACGCACTCCACCCAAACCTGCCCGAAGTTCGCCAGCTGATCGATAGTGGAGCGGGCGCGTTGGTGGCCAACGTAGGCACCCTCGTGCAGCCAACGACCCGCGCCTCGATGAGCACTCAGCAAACCTTGCCGGCCAACCTTTTCAGCCATTCCGATCAGCAGTTGCAATGGCAGAATGCAGCACAATCGGCAGCCACACCCACAGGCTGGGCCGGGCGCATGAGCGACCTGCTCGGCAGCAGCTTCAACTCCTCTGCGTCGATCCCGATGATCACCTCCGTCATCGGCGACTCCGTTTTTTGCGATGGGCAATCGACCGCTCCGCTATCGGTGATCCCTGGCAACCCTGCCGGCGTCAACTGTGGGGAAGGCGGCCCCGAGTGCGCCGTGCGGCAAAGCATCGCGCAAAGCTTTCTTACCTTTTCGGGCGGTCTGAGCCTGGTGCAGGCGGAGAACACGATCACCCAGACTGCTTATCAATACGCAAATGTGCTTACCCAGGCTCTCTCTGGGGTAGCTCCCCTGGCCACCGTGTTCCCGGCTAACAATCCGTTCGCTGCCCAACTGCAACAGATTGCCCAACTGATGCAAGTGCGCAGCAGTTTTGGAGTAAACAAGCAAATTTTCTTCGCCGGTGTTGGCAATTTCGATACGCACGCGAACCAGCTCGGCCAGCAGAGTCTTTTGCTGGGCGAGTTTTCCTCGGCGCTGCTGGCTTTTTACCAGGCCACCCAGGAACTGGGGATAGCTAGCCAGGTAACCACCTTCACCATGTCAGATTTCTCTCGAGCCTTCGAGCCCAACGCGAACAACGGCTGTGACCATGGTTGGGGCGGTCATCACCTGGTGGTGGGAGGGGCGGTGAAGGGAGCCAAGCTATACGGGACGTATCCCACCTTGGCGCTCGGTGGTCCTGACGACTCGGGTTCGACCGGCCGGTGGATTCCCTCCACGGCCAGCGTGCAGTATGCCGCCACGCTGGCGAGTTGGTTTGGCGTCACTCCGGCCCAGCTGCCCTCGATCTTTCCAAATTTGAACACTTTTAGCAGCACAAATCTGGGATTTGTTTGAGAGCCGGCCCCGGCAAAGGTTACGTTTGGGCTCGGCCTTCCGGCGCCCGATCGGACGAATTTTTTCCACCGGCAGCGCTGGACTTGCTCCCCGCCTCGGGCACAAACTGGAGTGCGAGGTGCATTTTAAATATGGAAAGTCAAATTTCCGAAAAGGTGCAACGCCTGACCCGTATTCTCTCCGAGGAAGCCGACAGGTTCCCCAGGGTCACTGTCAGTCAATACTCCACCGGTATTTACGGATACGACTGGACGGTCTACCTGGATGAGCAACAGCAGCTGGGCACAATCTCGTTTACCACCGAGCTTGAGCTGTCCGAGAGGGAATTGCGAGCGGCTTTTCGGCATGAGCTGAAAGCGCTGACGCGGAGCCAGGCGGCCCCCACTCCAGGTTTTGTGCCAGTTCCAGCCAACGCCCTCGCGCAGGAGCGGTGAGCGGAAGTAGTCTGGCAGCCGGCTCCGGCGATAGCCTGAGCCGGCATGGGCCCAACAAACGAATGTCGTGGAGGCTGGCGTCCCGGCCAGTGGCGGGTGTGTGTCTCGTGCTGACCGCCCTGGTTTCGGCAGGTACGCGGGTTGCCGTATCTCAAACTGAGCCAGCCAGATCCGCGGTTATCCAAAGTGCGGCGACTGCTGCCAGCACGCCATCCAACGACGGAACGGCTGATCGCGACTTGGCGGCGTGCCGTGTTCACCACGTGACGGATCTTCCCGGAAGTCACCAGTTCGCCAGCGATTTCATGGAAGCGGTCGCCACGGCTCCCAACCCTGCCGCCAGAAATCGCAATATGATCTGGGCGCTCACCGCGGATTTAAGCAGTAAGGTTCCTGCGCTCGAACGGGCGATGTACATTTCCCAATCCAGGGATGGCGGAAAAACCTGGACCGAGGTGGCTCGGATCGACTCGCACTACTTCGACGCGGACATAGGAGAGGGCGAGCGCAACGGCTTGGCTGTCTTCCAAGGGGGAATGGAATTCGTCATCACTACCCAGCTTGGAGCTTTCCAGATCATTCCCGAATCGGGCATATCCGGCACGGTGGTGCGCCCTATCCCCGGCCCCCGCGTCGTTCAGCCGGACACGACAGTGACGATTCCTAAGAAAGCCGGCGATCCCGTGACCGCGAATGTAGTAAAGATCACGGCGGATGGCAAGTATCTGATGGTCGGCTATGGCTACTTCGATCTCAACCCCCAGCTTGTAACGTATCGCCGCAGTGCGGATGGCGCTTGGGTGCGAGCCCGGCCTCTTCCTTCCGTGCCCACGCAGATGGATCTGCTCTCCATGGAGTTTGGTGATCCAAAGACGCGAAACCGCGGTTCACTCTATGTCGGAACCGGCGATCAGGCATTTGTTCTTCCTGCGAACACCAGGACGTGGACGCAAATTGACGGGGTCGGGGCAGATTCAGCAGTGCAGGGAATCAGCACCGTCGGGGGCCCGCATCTGGCAGCCTGTTGGGGAATCTATAACCCGACCAGTGCCCGGAGCGTTCTTCGCGTGACCCACGCCAGCTTCCTTCTGCATCGAGACGAGGACGAGGCTGGTTCCAATATTCGTGCCTTCAGCGTAGAGGTGGATCCAAACCGGCCGAATCGGCAAGTTGTCACCTCGCTGACCGGGGTATACGTCAGCGACGACCACGGCTGGCACTGGAGGCGCATGAACGATCTCCCTGACGGCGAGTTCCGCCTGGGCACGTTCAGTCCAATGGATGGAACCGTGATTGTTTCCGGAATCGGGGGAACTTTCCTGGCCAATCCGTTTTCACGAGCGTGCTCCGTTCATCTCAGAACTCGCGACCGTTGAGGGAGCCACGAAAGCTTCTCTACGTTGCTAAAAATGCTATCGCTCAGCCGCCGCACTCTGGGAAAAATCAGATCAACCCGATGTGAACCCGTCTACATCGATCACTGCCTGGGCAAAAGCCTGCGGAGCTTCCTGGGGAAGATTGTGGCCGATGTCGCCCTGAATAATCCGGCTTGCGTACTTACCCAGAAACTTGTTGCGATAGGCGGCTGGATCCGCATGAGGCGCCCCGTTCGCGTCCCCCTCAAGAGTGATCGCGGGCGCGCTAATGCCATTACTTTCGGCCAGCCTCTTCTCGAGCTCGTCGTACTGCCGCTCGCCATCGGCCAGCCCAAGCCGCCAGCGATAGTTGTGAACGACGATGGCGACGTGATCTGGGTTGTTAAACGATGCCGCTGTTCGATCGAATGTGGCGTCATCGAACTTCCACTTGGGGGATGCTTGTTGCCAGATGAGCTTGTTGAATGCAACCCTGTTTTCCGTGTAGCCAAGCTTGCCGCGTTCCGTCGCGAAATAAAACTGATACCACCATGCCAGTTCAGCGGCGGGCGGAAGCGGAAGCTTATTGGCTGCGGGAGTACCGATAAGATATCCGCTGACCGACACAACACCCTTGCAGCGTTCAGGCCATAGTGTTGCGACGATGTCCACCGTGCGCGCGCCCCAATCGAAGCCGGCAAGGATTGCTTTCTGAATTTTCAGAGCATCCATGAGATGCACGATGTCTAAAGCAACGGTGGACTGCTGGCCATTGCGGAAGGTATCGGCCGAAAGAAACCGCGTTGTGCCATAGCCCCGTAGATAAGGGACGATCACGCGATAGCCGGCGGATGCCAACAGAGGCGTGACGTCGACGAAGCTGTAGATATCGTAGGGCCAGCCGTGGAGAAGAATGACCGCGGGACCATCGGCGGGGCCGGCCTCTGCATATCCGACATTGAGCAGGCCGGCCTCGATCTGCTTCAGCGATGCGAAGGACGTATTGCTTCCCGGTTTGATTGCAGGTATTTCTTTGAGGCTTGCTTGACTGGACTGCCCCTCTGCATTCTTCCATCCGCCAAACTGCGTGGCGGCTATGGCCAGTGCCGCGTTGCCCAGGAATCGGCGGCGTTGTTGGTCGATTGCTGGCATCATCTTGTTCATCATCGAGCCTCCTTCGGTCTTCATGGTTGAGAGGGCCTGGCCTTCCTGGCAGGCCGCTGAAAGGGTGGTTTCACTGGTGCTCGACTTGGCCGGTTGGATCACGCGTTCGTGATCCTGCTCTCCCATCATCTGACCGGCTTTTCTAATCCGAAAGCCCCGTTCGAGTTAAAAGAGAGCACTCGATAGGGCTGTGCGTGGGGCATCTTTTAGAGTGTGCACTGTGAGGCCGGTGGGACTAAGTCGAAGTGAGGTAGTGACAACGTCTTGTCAGAAGCCGTTATCTAAAACTGCGGAACTTGAAAGCCTGGGATAGTAGCTCTCTCACCTGCTCGTCGGTAGTTTGTGAGAAGTCCTGATACCACTCACCCACTGACGACAAGTCAGGTGGCGTCGCAAGACAGAAGATGCTGTCCGTTTCTTTCTCGAGCACTTGGCAGACAGACCGAGCCGCGATCGGTATCGCGACGGTGATTTGAGCAGGATCTTGGCGTCGAAGAGCCGCGATGGCAGCGCGCATCGAGGACCCTGTAGCGACCCCGTCGTCGACAACGATGACGGTGCGGTTACGAATCTCCAGCGAAGGGCGGCCTGCCCGGTACAGCTCTTCCCGGCGCGCGAGTTCTCGCTCTTCCTGAACAATCAGTTCTTCCATCTGCCGCGGGGAAATCCGCAGATCGTGCACTGCGTCATTATTGACGAGGCGGATGCCGCCGGAAGCGACGGCCCCAATGCCGTACTCAGGCTGACCGGGTGCGCCGAGCTTGCGCACCACAAAGACGTCGAGCGGACAGCGCAGAGTGCTGGCGACCTCGAAAGCCACCGGAACGCCCCCTCGCGCCAGGCCGAGCACAAGAACAGCGCCTCTGCCCGAGAATGACGTCAGATGGGAACTCAGTTGCCTGCCTGCATCGACTCGATCCCGAAATCGCATAGGGTAATTCTCTCTCATTTCGAGTCCGCGATGTTGGAGGACCCCAATCACGAGGTTATCGCGGGCCGCAAATTATCTTTTGGCGAAGGCGCTTATGCGCAAGTAAAGTTATTCCGGGAATCGGGAGTTCATCAGAGGTTGGGTCAATCCATAGACGTGAGGTGTTCCGGTGCAGAATCTGCTGCGCAATATTCGTTATAGTCTCCGCACATTGTGGAAGAGTCCTGGGCTTACCTTCACGGTTCTCTTCACTTTGGCTTTGGGTATTGGCGCGAATACCGCGATCTTCACCGTCGACTATGCAACCCTGCTTGCGCCGTTGCCTTATTCCCACCCTGAGCAACTGGTCGTCGTATGGTCCAAGATACAAACCTTCCACAACGGGATCTCTGCCGGAGACTTTACTGACTGGCAGAACCAGAATTCCTCCTTCCAGGGACTGAAGGCATTTACTGGAGGCAGCTTCAACATTGCCAGCAAAGACCAACCTGAAAATATCGAAGGGCAGCAGATAACTACGGGTTACTTCAAAATGCTTGGTCTCCCTCTTTTTCTGGGACGCGACTTCCTACCGGAAGAAGGTGTAGCCGGTAAGGACCACGTGGTCATTCTTACCCACAAACTATGGGCTCACCTGGGCGGCGACCCGAAGCTTGTGGGACGGCCGATGCGAATCAATGGCGAGCCTTACACGGTGGTTGGGGTCTTGCCCCCCGGCCTCTTTGATCGTGATTCAGCTCAGCTTACCGTGCCTCTCGTGTTCAAACCTGAGCAACTCAACCACGACTTTCACTGGCTGCTCTCGGTCGGCCGCCTTAAACCCGGCGTGACCGTCAAGCAGGCTCAGGCTGACATGGATTCCGTCACGCGCCATATTGCGGAGGCTTACCCCAAGAGCAACAAGGGGTGGGGCGCGATTGTGGAGCCGCTCAAGAACGACTTCCTGCCTAGCGAGCGTAAACAAACTCTCTGGTTCCTATTGGGTGCGGTCGGCTTCATTCTGCTGATTGCTTGTGTCAACGTAGCCAATCTCCTGCTGGCCCGAGGCATCGCGCGCCAAAAGGAGTTAGCCGTGCGCAGCGCTTTGGGCGCTTCACGCAAAATCATCTTTCAGCAATTACTTACCGAAAGCCTGTTGCTGTCGTTCACTGGCGGAATCCTCGGCGTGGGCATGGGCTACGCCATGCTCCAGGCTGTGGTGGCGATCATGCCGCGCGGCACACTGCCGACAGAGGCCGACCTTCATCTCAATCTCCCGGTCCTGCTGTTCACCCTCGCCGCCACCACGCTGGCAGGTGTTCTTTTCGGAAGTGCGCCCGCGTGGTACGCCTCACGGATCGATCCCGGCGAGACACTGAAAGAAGGCGGACGTAGCGGAACGAGTGCGGCCCGCCATCGCTTGCGGCAGAGCCTGGTGATCGGCGAGTTCGCGCTTGCGCTGACCCTGCTCACGGGCGCGGGCCTGGCGATTCACAGCTTTCTCAACCTGCTGCGGGTGGATCTTGGCGTGCGCACTGACCACGTTCTCACCTTCTTTCTGCCCGTGCCGGAGTCGCGGCCCAAAGATCCGGAAAAGATCATCGCTTACTACCGGCAGATGTTGTTCCGCATTCACTCTGTTCCGGGGGTGACCTCAGCCACTGCCATGACGGGTCTACCGCTCTTCGGAGCAGGCTTTGGCATGCCGTTTACGATTGTGGGCAAACCCGCGTTCAGTGATCCTTCCCTGAGACCGAACACCGGCTTCGGCATGGTTACGCCGGGCTTTTTTGAGACCTTCGGCATTCGCCTGCTGAGGGGCCGCGCGTTTACTGAGCAAGATAACGCCGGCAGTATCAAAGTCGCGGTGGTGAATGAAGAGTTTGTGAAGAAATATCTCAAGGATGCGGATCCTCTAAGGACGCGCATCTCGGTTGAGCAGCTGATCCCCGGGGTCACCAAGTTGGGTCCGCCCGTCGAGTGGCAAATTGTCGGGGTGTACCACAACGTGCGGGCTGGTGGGCTGCGGCAGGATCGTCCCGAGACGGAGATCCCTTTCTGGCAGATTCCGTGGCCGAACGCAGGCATCGCGGTTCGCACCGCGAATGATCCGGCAAGCATGATCAAAACCATCGCCGCTGCCGTCCATTCCGTGGACCCGGAGATTGCCTTGGGCCAGCCTCGATCCATGGAGGAAGTTCGCGATCTTATCCTCTCCAACGACCGGTTTACGCTTACCCTCTTCGTCAGCTTTGCCGTCGTCGCCCTGCTGTTGGCCGGCCTCGGCGTATATGGGGTGATGTCCTTTTCCGTCGCCCAACGTTCGCACGAGATCGCTCTGCGCATGGCGTTAGGCGCAGACCGCAACGGTGTGGTGGCCCTGGTGGTACGGGAGGGTCTGGCTTTGGCCTGCATCGGCCTCGTGCTGGGCTTGGCGGGCGCCTACTTTGTCGGGCGAGGCATGCAGAGCACCTTGTATGGAGTCGGTAAAATCGACCTCTCGGTTTTTGCACTGGTAGCGGTCGTGCTCGTGATGGCCGCGGTGGTCGCTTGCCTCATACCTGCCTTTCGCGCTGCTTCGGTCGAGCCCATGCAGGCCTTGCGCACGGAGTAATCCTCGGCCCACGTTCTCCGTCCGCTCCCACTGTCCCCATCGTGTATAAGGGTGCTGAGGCTTCGGCATGCCGGTTTGCCCGGCATCCTCCTGCAACGTGAGCGTTCGATCAGGAACAGCGAGATGATCGCCGCGCGTTGCTAAAAGCCATGGCCTGCATCGGAACACAGCTGCTGCTTCCGAAGGGGCCTGGCCGCGTCGTCGATCCTAGGATCCCGGCAGACAGCACAACCAAATCCACCAACCAGGAAGCAGATGGACACCGCTGCGAAAAAACCGAGAGGACGCGTCCAGGTCGGAAAGGGAACCGTGCTGACCGACGATGGATCGCTGTTGCGGATGGTCCATAGTTATGTGCACGATTACTTTCAGCCCCACTATACGGATCCTCTCTGGTGGCGCGCGATGCGCGAGGTGGGTCATTTCAATACCGTTCGCGTGATGGCCTTCCTCGGTTCCTGGCCGAAAAGCACACAGGTCATGGATCTCAAGTTGCTGCTTCCCCGATTGGACGGCATGGTCGATTTGGCCGCCCAGGAAGGCCTGTATCTGCTGATCGACAATCACTCCGAATGCTGCGGTAACCAGGATGTTCCTAACGACAGTGCTTTCTGGGAGGCGGTGGCTCCCAGATATAAGGACCGCACGCATGTCTTTTATGAATTGAAGAATGAGCCCTGGCAATACAACGGGCTGCCGGAATACGAGCGGACGATGTATCGCGTGATGCGCCCCCTGGCCCCGGACACGCACGTTATTGTCTGGACGATCGAAAACCTCATCGATCTCACCGATCCTCTTGCCACGATCCGTTCTCTGCCGGAAGTGGATTACCGCAATGCCTCCGTCGGTTTCCACCCATACCAGACTTTTCGAACGCGGCAAAAGATATGCGATGCGTTGGGTCTTTCGTCGTTTGGTTGCGATCCGCGTATGCAGCAGTTGCTGAAACTGATTGAGACCTTGAAGTCCAACTACCCGACCGTCATGACGGAGCTGTCGCCCAACGCAGCTGGAGCTCCCGGTCACGACTTTCTCATGACGATGGAGAAGATGGGCATAAGTTGGGCTTACCTTGGCAGCCAGGGTTTTACCGATGCGAGCACTGGTAAAACCTATGGTTGGTCCGCTGACAAGATAACGATTTGCTGGCCTGAAGATTAAATTGCTTTATTCCACCGAAACGGCGCAGCATCTTTACCGCATACAGGCTTCCAGCTCTTCACCGCCAGGCATTACATCTGAACCGGCGAGTCGTCCGCCGTCAAGCGATTCCCAAAAATATCGGGAATCGTTATCATATCGTCGCCGTATTTCCCGGACGGGAGCAAAATGCGGAGATCGGGAGGCTGTTCTCCATGGCGAACGTAAGACCGGGGTTGCTCATCGCAGTCTTCCTTGCATGGGTACCCTTAGTCTTTGCCCATGGCCAACAACCCTGTGCGCCCGGTCAATCAACCGCGTGTATTCGAGGAAGTGTTCATCGGCCCGATAACGACCTCCCTGCCGCCCGCACTGCCGTCCGCATCGATGATGTCGGCAGTCAGCTTACTTCGGACCATGGCGATTTTGGATTTCCCCTTCTGCTACCGCTTCAGGTGGGTCACCCGGTAAAGTTCCACGTCGATGGATGGATCGTTATCGATCCATGTGTTGGGGAACGCGGCCGGACCTACCTCCCGGCACCGGATGCTGAACCGATCGGAATCAAGGTTCTTCACTCACAAGAGACATTGCAGTCGACGGAAAGCCTGCGCTGCATCGTGCAGGAGAGAAGTTCCAGGTTCGAGCAGAAGACTGCCGCCCTGCCTAAGCCAGGTGGCCGTTCTTCGCTGACCGGTGATCCGTTGCGGCGAGACGTACCAACCGGGGTGATGTCTCTTTACCGCGACGGCTCTCATGAAGATGATCCGTCAGCTGTCCGATATATAGATGTTGTCTATTTCCCCGGATCCCCGGCTGGCGGCCCCTTTTTTCAAGACCCAAGTGAGCCAACGGCTAATCCTGCTGTCGATGCGTTCACCTTGCAGCAGGCCAAAGAGCTCGGTGTATCACCGCGGGACCTTGCCGCCGCTTTGGCAAGATGGACCGAAACCGCCACCGATCCATACGACAAGGGACTGGCGGCACTCTACAACCAGCATTTTGCGGATGCAGCCAAATACATTGCGGCTTCGATACCATCACCGCCAGGTAGGTTTCTTAACAGATATGTGCCTCTCGCCCATGCGGAGTATGAGCAGGGGCACTATTTGCTGGCCAGAAATTATCTCCAGAAGTTGCTTGACGTCCACCCCGACGACCCGATTCTGCTAGCAGCGATGGCTGCGGTGCTTTCGGCGCAGGGAAAGTACTCCGAGGCAGAACAGCTCCTGCAGCGTTCCCTGGCGCAGGCCACCGCGACGTTTGGCAGCGATCATCCGCTGGTGGCGCAGGACGAGGGTGCGCTGGCGGAAATCTATTTGGCGCAAGGCCGTTATGTCGAGGCAGAAGCTTCGAATACGAAAGCATTAAGTGCGATCGAAAAGATGATGGGCCCGGAGAGCCCCTTTGTTGCCGCGGGCCTTGCTGTGAGTTCGGAGATCTCCGCTAGCCAGGGCCATTACTCTCAAGCCGAGCCTCCGCTGCAGCGCGCCCTGAGGATTGTCACAGCGACGCTGGGACCCCAGAATCCAGAGGTTGCGAAATACATGGCGGCTCTGGCGGAAGTTTATCTTTCCCAAGGCCGGTATTCGGAGGCCGAGGTCCTTTACACGAAAGCCCTGGCTTTGAGCAGTAGGTCCTCCGCGGCAAGCCCTGGAGTCGTCCGCATCCTGGCTGGTTTGGCGTGGGCGAACGCTGCTCAGGGGCGTTTCAAGGAGGCGGAGGATCTCGACAAGCGTGCCGTCACCATGAGTGAGGGATCGGTGGGACCAGACAATCCGGCAGTGGCCTCTCTTCTGACGGATCAGGCACACCTGTATCTCAACCAGGATCGTCCACAGGAGGCCTTCGTTCTTTATCAACGCGCGATGGCAATTGACACCAGCGCTTCCGGACAGGATAGTCCAGTAGTCGTTCGGGATTTGGACGGAATGGCCACGTCTCTGGCCGCGCAAGGCAAGCTTGCGGACGCAGAGCCTTTGCTCAAGCAGGCCTTGGCCGTCGGCGCGAAAGGTTCAGGGGCGCAAAATCCAGCGCAGGCGATCGTCCTCTACGATTTGGGCCGCGTTTACGCGGATCAGGGGCGGCAAGATGAGGCTTTGTCTCTTTTTCAGCAAGCCTTGTCTATCAATGAGCACGCCTCGGGGCCCAATAGCCTGGGTGTCGCGCATGATCTCGCCGGTTTGGGCTTATTGCGTGCTTCTCAGGGAAAACTGTCAGAGGCACAACAGCTTCTGGAGCGCTCACTGGGTATCACCGAGAAGGTCGGGGGTCTTTTGACTCCTGATCAGGCAGATACGCTGGCTAACCTGGGAAACATCGACCGAATGCAAGGCCGTTATGCCGAAGGACAGGTGCTTTATCAGCGAGCGTTGAACATCGATGAGAAATCGTTCGGACGAGACACCCCTGAGATTGCTCGTGACCTGGACGGCTTGGGGGGAATCCTTGCTCAGCAGGGCAAAATGGCGGAAGCGAAACCTCTTTTGGAGCGTGCATTAGCCATCAGCGAGATGGCGGCCGGGATGAACAGTTTTGATCGCGCGACCATCTTCTCCGACTTGGGGAGATTCTATCGTCAGCAGGACCGCCCTGCCGACTCCGAGACAATGTACCGGCGTTCTCTGGCAATCGATGAAAAGGCGCCGGAACACGACAATCCTGCGCTTGTGAATGACCTCGATGGATTGGGCGTGTCGTTGGCTGAGCAGAACAAGTTCGACGAGGCAGAGCCGCTGCTCAAGCGCGCAGTCGCACTCGGTGGGGATCTGCCGGAACGGCAGGCTTTCGCCGGTGTACTCGCAGACCTCGCGTTGCTCTACATCGACCAGGAAAAATATGTGCCGTCCGAAGAGCTTTATAGGCGCGCCCTGGCGATGGATAAGGAGGCATCGGGGGAGAAGAGCGAAGCTGTGGTTGGCGATCTCGATGGGATCGGTTCGGCCTTGACCGGCCAGGAGAAGTACCGGGACGCCGAGTTGGCGTACAAAGCGGCGATGGCCATGCTGACGGGGCTAAAGGGGCAGGGGAGCCCGGAACTATCACCCATTCTTTCGCATGAAGGTGAGTTGTACCGCGACCAGGAGAAGTATGCGCAGGCCGCGGCGGCTTATAAGCGGGCCCTTGTCCTGGATGAGAAGGCGGCGGGTGGCGCGGCAGACGCGAGTGTTGCGCAGGATCTCTCCGCTTTGGGAGCGGTCTATCATTCTCAGGAGAAGTACGCAGCGGCTGCGGCAATGTACAAACGCGCCCTGGCGATCAACGAAAAGCTGGGAGCAGAAACCCGGCCTGTTGCCGACGATCTCGCCGGCCTCGCTTCCGTGTATCAGGACCAGGAGCGGTATCCCCAGGCTGAGACACTGTACCGGCGTGCGTTGGCTATCGACGAAAAGTTGTCGGGGAAAGAGAGCGCAGTGGTTGCGGAAGATCTGTCCGCTTTGGGCCTCTTGCATCGTCTCCAGGGAAATTACACTGCCGCGGCAGCTATGTATCAACGCGCCCTGGCCATCAATGAAAAGCTGGATGGCGGCAGCTGGACGGTAGCCCAAAACCTATACGACTTAGCCTATGTTGATAGGTTGCAACAAAAATACCCGCAAGCCGCTGCCAGATACAGGCAGGCTCTTGCTATCGACGAAAAGTTGTCTGGGGAAACAAGTCAGGGCGTTGCCGCCGATTTGTCGGGCTTAGGGTCGATCTATCGCATGCAAGAGAAATACCCGCAAGCGGAGGCCTATTACAAGCGTGCCCTTGCCATCGAGGAAAAACTGTTCGGGTCACAAAGTCCGAGCCTTGCGAATGACTTGTCTGACTTAGCGCAAGTTTATCGCCAGCAGAAGAGATACCCTGACTCGGAAGCGCTAGCCAAACGTGTTCTTGTTATGGAGGACAAACCAGCTGGGTCGGACTCCCAAAGCGTAGCCTATGACCTTACGGAGTTGGCCGCCGTTTATAACGGTGAAAACAGGCATGCTGATGCGGAGCCTCTTCTCGAGCGGGCCCTTGCTCTTGATCGAACCGTGTATGGAGACAACAGCGAATATGTAGCTGCCACGGCTGAAAGCTTAGGGCAAACGCTCCATGAATTGAACCGGGACCAGGAAGCAAAGACCTATCAGGCTCAGGCAGCAAAAATTCGCGAGGAGAACCATCAATGACTAACGGCAAGGGTGGCAAAAATATGAACAACGGCGGTGCGGTGCAGCCTCTCTCCGCCGGGCGCTATGCCTTGATTGCCTTCCTTGGGCTTTTGTTTGCCATTGCTTTCACCGTCTTCTACGTGCACATGGTGCCGAGCCTTGTGCAGACCGAAACCGAGGGCAGGCTTTTTTATCTTCTGCTGATACCGTGGGGGCTGTCCGCGGCTGTGTTTTTGTTCGGCGCCATGAGGGCCTATGCCAGGTTTACCTATAAACATCTGGGTGTGGTGCTCGAATTAGGCGGGCCGGTGGTGTTGTTTTGCGGCGTAGTTTACGGCGGCTTTAAATTGGTCCCGCAACCCTCACCGACTTTCGATTTAGCGGTGCGTGCTCACAGTGCCGAAACGCCCTTGATCACGAGCGGCCAGGTTACGCTCGAGTTGCCTGGTCTTCCTCATGCGGGGATTAGCTCGGATGGCGAAGCTAATTTCAAAAGCTTGCCGGAAAAATACAAGGCTACGCCCATTCGAGTACTGCCCGATGTTGATGGATATGAGAAGAAGTGGGTTACTCCGGAAGTCGCTGGAAGCGTCCTGAACGTCACGCTGGAAAAGGAACACCCGGTGATCGATTTAACCGGGACGGTCATGCCGCTGCCTCGCGCTGGAAAGAAAATCACCATCCTGGTCGACGGCCAAAAAGGCGAAGCGTCGCCGGACCAGTTTGGCAGGTTCAAACTGACGGTCAATGGCAAAGCCGGGGATACGGTGCGCGTAATGGTGTATCAGGATGGAAAACTTTCATACTACGACGACGAGCAACTGCCCGGACCCATTACCTTGAAGCTGCACAAACCACGATGACATTTCGCGAGCTCCGGTTCGCCTCACGCAATGAAAGGCCTCGAAGCAGAGGAGTATCATACCTCGACGACGGCTCATCAGAAACGCAGTCGATCAAGGAGGGCCCTTGCGGACATCCTGGCCTGAAAACGGAGGTGCTCCCGCTCCGCAATCGGGGTCCGGCCCGCAAATGAACGGCTCACCTGCCACCCCGACCAATCCTGCGGTGGTGCGCTCGCAGCTGGAAAAAATCGTGTCCAGCGCCCCATTTCGTAACAGCAAACGGTACCCGGCACTCCTGCGTTACGTAGTGGAAAAAACGCTGGCCGGAGCTTCGGCCGAGCTCAAAGAGCGAAACATCGGTGTCGATGTGTTTGGCCGCGAGCCATCCTACGATTTGGGCCTGGATCCAATCGTGCGTATCACCGCCGGGGAAGTGCGCAAGCGGTTGGCTCAGTTCTACCAGGAAGCGGCTCATCGCAACGAGTTGCGAATCGACATACCCCTGGGCTCGTATCAGCCGGAATTCATCCCTCCGGATCGGGTTCCGGAGGTCGTCGCTCTGCCCACTCCGGTAATTACGGCGCCGGTTGCAAGTGAGGATGTGGACGGGCCGGGTGGGAGAAGCAAGACCCTGATCCTGGCTTGCATTGGCTTTGTTTTCCTGGCCGGACTCTCCATACTCTGGCTGGCAAACAGCACCAGCGCGCTCGATCGTTTCTGGGGTCCTGTGATCAGCCGTGGCAATCAGGTTTTGTTGTGTGTGGGGCGGGCAGGGCCCACCGACGAAAGCCACCCCGATCCGGAGAACATCGATCGCAACTATCGCCAGGTCGCCTGGTGGGATGCGGAAACGATGGCGCGTCTTGCCGGCTTGATCCAGGCCAAAGGCGGCTCGCTCCGGTTGCTGCGCGAAGATCGCGCAACCTTCAGCGATTTTCAGCAAAGTCCCGCGGTTCTCATCGGCGCTTTCAATGACCAGTGGACCCTGGAGCTAATGCAGAAAATGCGTTATACCTTCCAGAAATCAGGCCGGGTGCATTGGATTGCGGATCGGGATCGCCCCTCTTTTCAAGACTGGAAGGTGGATCTAAACCGATCCGACAATCAGGGAAAGCTGGACATCGAGCAGGATTACGCCATCATCTCGCGCGTAGCTAATCCCAGAACCGGATCCATTACCGTGACGGTTGCAGGCTTGTGGGGCTATGGCACGCTCGCCGCCGGGCGATTCCTGACCGATCCCAAATATCTCGATGACTTGGCCAAACAAGCCCCCTCCGGATGGAGTAAGCGAGACATGGAGATTGTCATTGGTACAGAAGTAATCCAGGGGAGCCCGGGACCGCCGAAAGTAATGGCAACCGCATTCTGGTAGCCAACGGAACCGGCTTGCCCCACAAGTTTGTCATCTCG
>JBARKD010000407.1:0-4025 GCA_049800615.1 Acidobacteriaceae bacterium
CAAAGTCGCGGCCCTCTTGCTTTTTGCACCACAAGCTTTGAGGAGAGAGAAGGAGACCGAATGCACACCGCGACATCGACGACGGCCATGGAAAAGCCCTCCAGTACCCCGCTCGAACTGTTCCGCAGTTCGAGCCCCAGCGAGCGAACCGTAGTACGCGTCGGCCCTGTTGCCATAGGAGGGCCTAGGCCTGCCATCATGGCCGGACCTTGTTCCGTGGAGTCCTATGAGCAGGTTTTGGCTACCGCCAAAGCGGTCAAGGCCGCGGGGGCCACGATCTTGCGCGGAGGCGCTTACAAGCCCCGAACGTCTCCGTACGATTTCCAGGGTCTGGGACTCGAGGCGCTGGAGATTCTCAGCGCCGTGAGCGCGGAGACCGCCATGCCGGTGGTGTCCGAAGTCCTGAGCACCGACGATATCGAAATCGTGTCGGAACATGTGGACATGCTGCAGGTGGGTGCGCGCAACATGCAGAATTTCGCCCTGCTCAAGCGACTTGGACGGTTACAGAAGCCGATCCTTTTGAAGCGCAATCCGGCGGCTACCGTGAAAGAGTGGCTGCTGGCGGCGGAATACATACTCGCCGGCGGCAACGGCCAGGTGGTTCTGTGTGAGCGCGGCATCCGCTCCTATGACCCGCAATTGCGCAACACGCTGGATCTGGCGGGCATGGCGCTGGCCAGGCACATGAGCCACCTGCCTGTGATTGCCGATCCTTCCCACGGCACGGGCAGAAGCGAGTTGATCCCGGCAATGAGCCGGGCGGCCTTGGCGGCCGGCGCCGACGGCCTGATCATCGAAGTCCATCCCCACCCGGCGAGCGCCTTATCGGACGGGGCGCAGTCTCTGGATTTCGATGCCTTCGCCCGCCTGATGCAGGATCTGCAATGGTAAGTTTTCCGGCCAGGCGAGAAGTCGTCCTGCTCTTACGCCGGGGGTTTCGTACTAGAAGCGAGATTGCGAAGCGCGGAGACGTACTGCTCTGCGAACGGCTTCGAGACCAGGGTCCTGCGCCGCGTTAGTATGGCTAACGACCGTTGACACATTGCGCATGACGCCCGAGGCTCCGAGCCAGCGACGATTTCTCATTGCCATGATGCTGTTTGTCATCGTGGTGATCAACTACCTCGACCGCAGCAACATTTCCATCGTAGGACCGCAGCTTTCCCGTGCGCTGAACCTGAGCCCGGTGAAGCTGGGAGTGGTTCTATCCGGTTTTGGTTGGACCTATGTTGCGCTGCAGATTCCCTGCGGATGGTTGGTCGACCGCATACACCCGCGCTATCTTTTCGGTTGCATCCTTGGGCTCTGGTCGCTGGCGACGCTGTCGTTGGGTCTGGCCACCGGCTTCCTAAGCCTGTTGCTACTGCGCCTGGCAGTCGGCGCCTTTGAGGCGCCGGCTTATCCCATCAACAATCGCGTGGCTACGACGTGGTTCGGGGAAGACGAGCGCGCGGGAGCCATCGCGTTCTACACGTCGGGCCAGTACGTGGGTCTTGGATTTCTCACCCCGTTGCTTTCCTGGATCGATTTGTCTTACGGCTGGAAAGCGGTATTTGCGGTTACGGGCGTTGTGGGGCTCACCTGGGCGGCGGTCTGGTTCGTGTTGTATCGCGATCCTGCGGAGTTTCGTGGGGTCAATCAGGCGGAAATCGACCGGATTGCGACGCGCGGAGGTATCCCCGATCTCAGCCAACGGATCCTTCAGCAAAGAAAGTCTTTTGCCTGGTCTGATTGGAAGACAGTCTTAGGAAGCCGAAAGCTCTGGGGCGTCTATCTTGGCCAGTTTGGGATCAACGCCACGCAATGGTTTTTCCTCACCTGGTTTCCGACCTATATGGTCACCTACCGTCACGTGAGTTTCGCCAAGTCGGGGCTGCTGGAGGCGCTGCCATTTCTGGGCGCATTCGTTGGCGTACTGCTGGGCGGCTTTGTTTCCGACGGGTTGTTGCGCAGGGGCAGCACGCTTACGACGGCCCGGAAGCTGCCGATTATCGTGGGCATGTTGCTTTCGAGTTCCATCGTGGTGGCCAATTACGTGAGCGATCCGCTTTCCATCAGTCTCTGCCTGACGGTCGCATTTTTCGGCTGTGGTTTCGGGTCGATCACCTGGTCATTGGTTTCGGCCATGGCTCCAGAGCACCTGATCGGGCTGACTGGCGGCGTCTTTAACTTCATCGGCAACCTGGCGGCGATTGTGGTGCCGCTGACGGTTGGTTTTCTGATCAGGGGAAATGATTTTACCCGGCCGCTCATTGCTGTTTCCGCTATGGCGCTGGTGGGAGTGGGATCGTACCTTTTTCTGGTAGGCAAGATCGAGCGGGTGGTCGTTTAAATTTGCTGCAGGGAAGTGCCGGAATCTGCCGAATGGGAACGCGCAGGAGCAGCTTAACTCACTGCTTATTCATCGCCGAGGGAAGATATCTTCCGAGGGTGATCCTCATGAAGTTCGTGGTGCAACTCGTCAACCTTCGCTCTGGCCTTATCTAAAGACCTTCTACCTGCAGAGGTGATCGTGTAGACCCGGCGGCTGTGCCCCCCAACGTTCTTGAGGACAGACTTCAACAAGCCGCTGCGTTCCAACCCATGCAGAAGGGGGTAGAGAGTTCCCGGTCCGATCCGATACCCGTGATGCGCCAACTCCTCCATCATCGCAAAACCAAAGATGGGCTCCTGGGACGCATGGAGGAGTACATGAATCCGTATGAGGCCGAAAAAGAGTTCCCGCTGGTGATTGGACACAGATTAAATATACGTCGGCGTAATCCGAATCGAACATCGATAGTGTAATATCGAAGTTCGATAGCGGCAGCACATCGCGATCTTCGTGGAGGCCCATAGGCGCCGATGAGGGGTCACCGTCAATGCTCAAAAGGGATACTTTTCTTGCTTGTGATGCTGGCTGGTTCGCGGTTGTGGGCGCAGGGACCTCCGTATCAAACGGACGATCCAGTGCCGGTTGACCTGCATCACTACGAGTTCTATATTTTCGGCGGCGTCGATGGCACACCGGCGGAAATCGACTCCACGGGGCCGGCCTTCGAGTTCAACTGGGGCGCCATACCCAGGGTGCAACTGCACGCCATCCTGCCATGGGGAGGCGTGTTTCCATCGAATAATCCTGTTTACCTGCCCGGTGGAACTGGTCCGAGCGCATTCGGTCTCACCGACATGGAACTGGGCGTGAAATTCGCCATCATCAAGGAAACCAAATACATCCCGCAAATCGGCACCTTCACCATGTTCGAAATACCGACTGGAAGCTATGACAAGGGACTCGGTGTTGGAAAAGTCTGGTACAAACTGCCCGTCTGGCTGCAAAAGAACTCCGGCAAATGGCTCTTTGATGGAGGCGGAGGCTATCAAGTGGTTCCGCAAGCCAACTATCGAGACTTCCCATATACCGGATGGCTGGTAAAGCGGGAACTGAACGAGAGGCTTGAGCTGGGCGTGGAGCTCTTTGCGCACGGGCGCGAAGGTTTTGCTGCGGCGCAAACCGAACGCTCGGCGATGGTCGACGTTGGCGGCTATTACCACTTCAAACACAATCCTAATGAACAGTTCTTGTTCTGCTACGGCCATTCGATCGCCGGCCAGACGGAGAACTACGCCTATGCAGGCATGTATTGGACCTGGGGAAAGGACACTAAAGGGAAAGATGACACCAAGAAGGACACGACAAGAAACGACTGGATGCAGGGACCCATGCGAGGGAACGGACTTGAATGAGCTGTGCAGCGCGGTCCCCGACAAACCCGCCCACGTTGGGAGGACACAGTAAATGGAAATCACAGTACGCGCCCTTTGGACTCTAATACACGGCTTGGGATTCGGTGCGCTCTATCTCCTGGCATGTTCTGGTGCGCTCGTGGAGTTGTATCGCCTCACCACCTCGTCCGCGTTCCCCGAATCCACTCCCGGTCAGGAACGCTTCCTTAAGGTTTATCTCCTTACGATGGTGGTCCTCGCATGGACTGCGGTGTTGACCGGAGCGTATGTCATCTACCCTTGGTATCGCGCTGCGC
>JBARKD010000408.1:0-2220 GCA_049800615.1 Acidobacteriaceae bacterium
GTAAGGCTCTCCTTCCCCTCGGGCCGCACTGCCGAAGAGATCGTTGTCGATGACGCCGCCGGCCTCGCCTGGATCACCAACCTGGGCTGCCTCGAGCTACATCCCCATGCGGTCCGCGCCGGCAATCTCGAGCACCCGGACGAGTTGCGCGTCGATCTCGATCCCGGCCCCGGCGTCGCGTGGGCGGACGTGCTCAGCGTCGCCCTGGAAGTGAAGGCGCTGCTCCAGGAGCTCGGACTTCGCGCCTGGCCTAAAACCAGCGGCTCACGCGGAATGCATGTGAATGTGCGCATCCAACCGCGTTGGAGCTTCAGCGAAGTGCGCCGCGCTGCGCTCGCTCTATCGCGTGCTGTGGAACGTCGCGCGCCCGCTCTGGCCAGCTCAAAATGGTGGAAAGAGGAGCGTCACGGCGTCTTCCTCGATTACAACCAGAACGCCAAGGATCGGACAACCTGCTCTGCATACTCCGTGCGTCCACTCCCCGACGCTCGCGTCTCTGCACCGCTGTACTGGCACGAGGTCCCGGACTGCGAACCCGCGGACTTTACTGTGCTCACGATGCCTAGCCGTTTTGCGGAGATGGGCGATCCTCACGCCGCCATGAACGGCGAGGCCGGTTCACTCGAAGGGCTGCTTGAGCTTGCAGCAAAGGATGAGGCCGCAGGTCTGGGCGATGCGCCATGGCCTCCACACTTCCGCAAGATGGAAGGCGAAGCGCCGCGGGTGGCTCCCTCACGCGCCAAGTCCGCCGTTAAAAAGGCTCCACGGACGAAGATGCCATTGATCGTGGTGGCGAACTCCCCTGACAAAGATGCTGCGCTGGCGGGCCTGGAAAGGTGGAAGAGCAAGTATGCGGAGGTAGCCGGCCTTTTGGCCGTGGATGACGTGCTGGTGGACTCGATGCGCGGCACCTCCTCTACCTGGACACGCATCCGGGTCAACCTGCGTCATGTGCCCGAAGAGCAAAGACCGCCACAGGAAACTCCTGATCCTGACGACGATCCGACGCGGGAATGGCGTACCGGCCGTGCTTCCAGGAAAAAGGCATGAGTCCAGCTCAGCGTTTCCCGGCGAAGATCTCCATCAGCTCTTGCGGTGGAACCACTTCGAGTTGGGCATAGGTGCAGTCGCTGGGCTTCTTGTCCGTGCGCCATCTGCGAAACTGCGCCATGTGGCGGAAGCGGCTGCCTTGCATGTGCTCGTAGGCCACTTCGACGACCAGCTCCGGTCGCAGCGGCTCCCATGAAAGGTCTTTGCCCTGGCTCCAGCGGCTCTGTCCGCCGGGCATGCGCTGCGGGCCTCCGTCGCTTGCGGATCCAGGGTCGGCCCACCCGCCCCAGGGATGGTTTGTGAGCGCATTCTCTCGATAGGGCAAGAGGAATTCCACCAGCTCGCGGCGCTTATCCTGCGTGAAGCTGGCGCAGACGCCGACGTGCTGCAACGAGCCGGAGTCATCGAATAGACCCAGCAGCAGGGAGCCGACCGCGGTGCCCTGGCCGGTCTTATGCCAGCGAAAGCCGGCCACGACGCAGTCGCAATCGCGCTCGTGTTTGACTTTGAGCATCACTCGCTTGTCGGGCTCGTAGGCTCCCGCGACCGGCTTGGCCATGACCCCGTCGAGACCGGCGCCCTCGAAGCGCAGAAACCAATCCGACGCGACGTCCGCTTCATGAGTGGCCGGCGTGACGTGAATCGGCGGTGCGGCGGCGGAAAGCAGCGCCTCCAGCGCCGCGCGCCGGTCTTCGAATGGCCAACCGCACAAATCGCGATCTCCCTCACAAAGCAAATCAAAGAAGACAATGGACGCGGGAGTCTGCTGCGACAGCAGCTTCACCCGCGACGCGGCCGGATGAATGCGCAGCTGCAGTGTCTCAAAATCGAGACCACTTTCTGTGGCAATTACAATTTCGCCGTCGAGTACGCAGCGGGTAGGTAGCTGAGAGCGCAATGTATCGAGCAGCTCGGGAAAATAGCGATTCAGTGATTTTTGATCACGGCTCTGGATGAGGATCTCGTCCCCATCGCGGAAGACTAAAGCGCGAAAGCCATCCCACTTCGGCTCAAAGATCCAGCTCTTGCCCACCGGCAATTCGCCCACTCGCTTGGCAAGCATGGGCAAGACCGGCGGGTTCACAGGAAGCTGCATGCCCCATGGTATATCGCGCGCTCGCTCCCACACACCCTACCTGAAACGGACGTTAATCACCTGGACGGGTGCCC
>JBARKD010000409.1:0-1598 GCA_049800615.1 Acidobacteriaceae bacterium
GAACACTACCATCCGGTTGCGCGAAGGCCGGGTGCACGTGCATCTATCAGATTTGCTGGAGGGTGCGCCGGAAAGTGTTCTGCGAGCCATCGCCCATATTCTGCTCGCCAAGCTCTATCGCAAACCCCTGAATGCCATGCAAACCAGCCGCTATCGCAGATTTGCTGCCAGCGAAGCGGTGATCCGGCAGACGGAGTTGATCCGACAGTCGCGTGGCCGTAAAAAAATGCTCGGACCGCAGGGCCAGTACTACGACCTGGACGAGGTTTTTGAGAGCCTGAATCGCAGGTTTTTCCACGGATTAATGGGCCGGCCGCTGCTTACCTGGAGTGGGCACATGGCCAAACGCAGCCTGGGCCACTACGATCCGGCACACAACACGATTGTGGTGAGCAGGGTTTTCGACCGCAAGAACACGCCGCGGTACGCGGTGGAGTACCTGCTTTACCACGAGATGCTGCATTTGAAGCATCCAGTGAAGGTGCGCGGAGGGCGCCGGTGTGTGCATCCCCGCGAATTTCAAATGGAAGAACGGCTTTTTCCGGAATGGGACAAGGCCAAGGAATATTTGAAGACCATTTGAGAGCCTTCATCAACTAACTGTGGTGGTTACGAATTGCCGGCGCAATCACCGGTGCCTCTTCTTTTCCGCTGAGCAACGCGTCGAAGAGCAGCAAAATGCCGCCGACCACGATGGCCGAATCGGCAACGTTAAAGTCGGGCCAGTGATAGTGAATGATGTGTACTTCCAGAAAGTCGATGACATAGCCGAAACGCATCCGGTCGTAGGCGTTGCCCAAAGCGCCTCCGAGGATCAGCGCCAGGGCAATCGTGGTGGCAGTCACCTTACGGCCCAGCTTCAGCAGAGCCACCAGCACCGCGATCGCCGCGAGCAGAGAAAAGGCCAGCAGCATCCAGCGCACCCGGGCAGGCGAACTCGAGTCGTTGAAAAGGCTGAACGCCGCGCCTGGGTTCTCCACATGGCTGATGGCGAAAACGTGGGGAATCACCTGCAGGTTATTGCCCAGCTCGATCCTTGTGGCGGCCAGCCATTTCGTAACCCGATCGGCAGCAACGACGAGCAGCGAAAGAAACAGCAGCCATCCTCTGGAATCTCTGATGGTCATACGTTGGAAGCGCTTTCTTGCGGAGGAACGCCCATCTGATCGAGCGCCGCCGAGCAGCGTTCGCAGACGGTTGGCCAGCGCCAAT
Organism: Acidobacteriaceae bacterium; assembly: GCA_049800615.1. Taxonomy (GTDB): domain Bacteria; phylum Acidobacteriota; class Terriglobia; order Terriglobales; family Acidobacteriaceae; genus PALSA-350. Next base: position 1,213 of record JBARKD010000409.1, read on the forward strand.
CCTCACCAACGTGCACCGAGTAGTTCCAGCACCGTTCACATTTCGTGCCGTCCGCCGGGCGTGTGTTCGCGATCACTCGCGGCGACGGCCCGATCAGTACTTCTACCTGGGACACGTTCAGCAGTTCCTTCAAGCTTCCCTGGTAGCGCTCGAGTAACGTACCCAGCTCGTCCGGGACTTCCAGCACCAACCGCGCATCGAGCCCCTTGCCAATTTGCTTGGCCTTGCGCGCATCCTCCAGGCTCTTGAGGGCCTCGTCACGAACCGAAAGCAGCGTTGCCCAGTCGCTCATGAGCTCGGCATCGATGTTAGCTGCGAGACTCTCGGGCTTGGGGAATAGCTCCAGGTGCACGCTGGGCAGCCGGTTGCCGAGTTGCGGCATGTAG
>JBARKD010000410.1:0-6897 GCA_049800615.1 Acidobacteriaceae bacterium
CCATCCAGGTCAATGAGCTGGCCACGGGGGATGGCAATGGTGGGTCGGAGCTGATAGTAGTTATTCTCACCGTACGGCACGACGATATTTAGCCCATCGGCGGCACCACGCTGGAAAACCACTACCAGCTTTTTTCCCTGGGCCTGCGCGGTGGTGGTTTGGGCCAGAACGGTCCTCCGGAGAAAATCCGGAACTACCCCGGTCCCCACCAGGGCCATCGCCCCGCCCTTCATAAATGCCCGCCGTGTCGCCATGCAACCCCGCTCGCCCGTCTTCAGGGCACACCCATGCAAACGCGCAAGCCAGGGGAAAGTTGTGCGGCAAAAAACTTCCCCCGGCATCAATTTGCGCCATCAACCTGAATTTTTTTTTAGAAACCCGTGACCACGGAGAGCACGAAGGTCACGTTCGCGAGCACCCCCGTTCCTCGCGGCCTGCACAAAGGATGGGGCACTCGTCTTTTCAGGGAAACAAAGGCTGTGTTTTTCCGGGCTAGTGGACTACTGACTGAAACAGACTGGACCCCAGCAAACTGGAAAACTGACTGTCTGAAGAAGCAAAGCGCACATCAAGAGTGCCGCCGCTCGAGTTGATGGTGGTATTGTCCAGCGCCTGTTTCTCAGCCGCAGTACCGCTGACCTTCTTGTACAACGCCGCTGCATTGAGCAGCGAGGCCATCGTAGCGGCGGAAATGGTATCCGGCGTGCTTACATTGAGGGCAAACTTCACGCCGTTGTCAAAGTCCATGGAGTAGCGGGAACTGAGTAGACGCTTCTTCACCGTCTCGTAGTCCGTCAATTGCGAAGCATCGCCCAGAATTGACCGCATCATGGTCTGGGTGCCTTCCTGGTCGAGCACGCTCCATACCGCCTCGGTATCGACCGAGGCCATCTGGTCCAGCATGGTCCGGTTGGTCAGGAAGCTGGGTTGCATGCCGTCTCGCGCGTCGAGCGACGATTTGAGCGCCTCAGTTTGCCCAAAAACCATCGTCGTCGGGTTGAGGAACACAACCTGCATGCCTGACTGCCCCATGGGATATACACGGTTGTTGCGGTACACGAGCGGCTTTACTTTGCGCTTCTTGAAGTTGGCCATGATGTCATCGATCGAGAACTGGCCCTGCGCTATTCCCACGATGCGCGTGTTGCCGCTGTTGCGGAACGAGGCAAACGCTAACTCTTCAATGTCGTGATTTTCATCCAGGCCCGAGGTGCGCAAAGCCTGCTCCAGTTGTTTCAGCTCAGGAGGCAGCACGCGTGCCTTCAAATCCATGGCGGCCTGCGAATTCTGCATGGCATGGTAGTCCACTACGATCAGCTGCTGAACATCCTTGGGAATCGCGGCTCGGGCATCCTGCGTAAGTTGTGCCGCCGTACAAGGTAGAGTGAGGGCAGGCAGAGTGAGGGCAAGCACCAGCCCGGCGACGCCGCTCATTTTCATTTTCTTCGTCATTTCCATTCTTGGGTCATTCCTTCTATCTTATGCCTTACTGCTGAACCGGCCATGCCAGCGGTTGCTGCAGGCGCCGTTCCAGGATCCTCTCTTCCGCTTTGAATCCTCTAATTAGACGCACCCACTCACTATCTCGCTCATAGGCCTCTTCCGGAAGTAGACCGACGAGTTCCGCATCTACAACCTTGGTGCCATAACCGTCCGCTATGCGGCTGACCGTCGCGAACGCAAGATGCACCGGGGTAAGGCGGAAATCCGTAATGTTCAAAGAGACCTGCGCCCGCCCCTGGACCAGCACTCCCATAGCCTTGACGCCAGCGAGACCGCCGTTAGAGCCACGCAGCGCCTTGGCAATGGCCCGAGCCTTGGTGACGTCGGGCCGGTCCAGGTATAGGTTGTATGCGATGAGAAACTTGCGCGCTCCCACGGCGCTTGCGCCCGCCGTCGGATGCAGTTCCGGACCTCCCAGATCGGGCCGCCGCGCCGCATCGCGCAGCACCAGTTCCCGCAAGCCTTCGAACTGCCCGTGGCGTACGTGCTCCAGCAGGGCGCGGTCCGGGCGCGAGGCCGCCGCCTCGTAGAAATAAATCGGAATGTTATGCCGGCTCCAGATTTCCAGGCCGGCCTGCCGCGCCAGGATGGCGCATTGCGGCAGCGTTAGCCCGCAAATCGGAACAAAAGGAATGACGTCGGTAGCGCCAATGCGCGGGTGCACGCCCCGCTGAGCAGTAAGATCGATTAACTCGGCCGCCCGGCCCGCCGCCCGAACTGCCGCCTCCACCACCGCCTGCGGAGGGCCCGCGATCGTTACTACAGACCGATTATGGTCCGGATCCATGGACCAATCGAGCAGCGATACCCCGTCCACCCGCATGGCCTCCACGATCGCGCGCACCTTGTTGCGATCGTTGCCCTCGGAAAAATTGGGCACGCACTCGATGATCGTTTCGCTCATACCAGCTCATTTCCACCAGGTGTAGCCGATGGAGAATTGCACACTGGCATTCACCCCCGGGTTCGAATCGCCGATGCTGGCATTCGAAATATGAACCGCATTGGCAGAGATCGAGATGGACTGCCGCGGCTTCACGAAATAGTGCACGCCTAAGCCAAATTGCGGCGTGAAATTAAAAACACTCGTGCCCAGATGGTTGGGCACCGGATAGGGTCCTACCGGCGGAAACTTGTGGTTCGTCCAAATCAACCCTCCAGCACCCTGGACCCAGGGCTGAAGCCGCCGGCTGCTCTTGAGATTCCAGCGCAGGATCGCCGGGGTTATGCTCAACCCGGTATAAGTCCCCCCGGTCGGGAACAGGGGGCTGCAGCTCAGGATGGGTCCCTGCATGTAGCAATTGGCGCGCTGATACTTGGGCGTGTACGCCTGCCACAAGGGCATGAACTCCACGCCCAATTCGAATTGGCCGCGAAGAAGCCCCTTCCCCATCGGATTCGTCAGGACCTTGCCCCCATGCACGCCCGCCCACAAAAACTTGTAGTCGGCACGGTTCGCGGTGCCAAACCCGCCATTTACGAAAACTCCATACTCCCACGGACGGGTGCCGAGCAGCGCGGGAATCGCTGTGTCCTGGGCGGTCGCCGCCGGCGGAGAAAAGGCGATGGCCATGGCAACAGCTATCCCGGCAGCAATGCGAGCGAACTGAACTTTAATCCTCGTCTCCCCTTGTGTGAAAAAACCCAACCGGACAATCTCCCCGCCACTACGCAAAGGGATCTCCCAGGCTCTCGGCAACGAATGACCTATGAAGGGGAGACCAGGGTAATTTAGCCGGCGACTGCTTCGTATTGAGTGGCGTCGAAGTCGAAATTCGAATAGACGTTCTGCACGTCGTCCAGATCTTCCAGAGCTTCGAGCAACCGGATCATTTGCGCGGCAACGGTGCCTTCCAGCTTGGTGTAGGTGGACGCAATCATGGTGATTTGCGACACCGACGTTTCCAGCTTGGCCGCCTTGACAGCATTGGCCACCGCCTCGTACGCCGAAGGATCCGTCAGAATTTCCCAATTTTCGCCTTCGTCGTTCAAGTCTTCCCCGCCGGCATCGAGGACGATGTTCATGAGCTTGTCTTCATCGGCAGCGGATTTCGGAATCGCGATCAGACCCTTCTTCGCGAACATGAAGCGGACAGAATTCGGCTCCCCAAGATTTCCCCCGTTTTTGGAGAAAGCGTGGCGAATCTCGCTGACTGCCCGGTTGCGGTTATCCGTAGTTGCTTCGACAATGAGGGCGACGCCTCCGGGGCCGTAGCCTTCGAAGGTGACTTCCTCATAGACAGCGCCCGGCAATTCGCCCGTTCCTCGTTGGATAGCGCGCTTGATATTGTCGGCAGGCATGTTCTCCGCTTTGGCCGCGGCGACGGCTCCGCGCAGCCGGGGATTGGCGTCCGCATCTCCTCCGCCCTGACGGGCCGCCATCGCGATCTCGCGGATCAGACGGGTGAAAATCTTGCCCCGCTTGGCATCGAGTGCGCCTTTTTTGTGCTTGATTGTGGCCCATTTAGAGTGGCCGGACATGGGAACCTCTACTTCCTGAATGCAGGCGGATTGTGCCGCAAATATGGCGACGAAAGGCGAGTATAGCACTTGGGCCGAAGGGCTTTCTACGCCTGCGGACGGGGGCGCCGGAAGGCGTATACCACAGCAAGCAATGGGGGTGCGAGCAAAATTCCCCAAAAAGGAATCACGATACCGAGCACGATGGGGACAAGGATCGAAGCCCAAATCGGCACCCGGGTCACCCGCTTCATGATCATCGGCTGCAGCACCAATTGGTCGATCACCACGATCAGCGCATACAGGCCGAGCAGAAAGCAAAGGCGATACATGTTGGGCTGGCTGACCAAAATAGCAAACGCAGGCCCAAGCAAAGCAATGATCCCGCCAAAGTTGGGAACAAGAGTCATCAGTCCGGCGATCAGGGCCCACACCGGCGCCAGCGGCACATGCAGCAGCAGAAGCCCGATGAGCCACAAGACGGCCACGCACAAACCTTGTATGGTGACCGCCCGCCACCAGTTCACCAGCGCACTGCCGGCGGTGCGCAAATGAGCTGCACCTCTTCGTCCCCGCGCAGGAAGGGATGGGGTCGCCAGGCTGGAGGAAGCAGGAGAGATTTCCACCGGTTCGGCCACTTTCCAGGCTGCGGAAAAACAACGCAGCGGCTCGACAAGCCTACCAGGCGTAGCCACGTGTCTAGGCAGGGATACATTATCTAGCGCCTCGCTCGTTGCTTCGGCGCGTTTTTCCGCAGCCTGTTTCTCCGATACAGAAAGCGGCGGTGCTGTTGGATCGTCGAATGTATCGTTCTCGGGCATCGACACCCCAATTCTCTTGACGATACTCCACCCTGGTACACACGATCCATACAGGTTTCAGGACCCGCGCAGGGCAAAGCTGCTAGCCTATAACCATGAAGTTCGGGGTGCTCGTTTTTCCTGGCTCCAATTGCGACCATGATGCCTTCCATGCTCTTCATGCCGTCGCCGGCCACCAGACAACATTTCTGTGGCATCAGTCCGAGAATCTGGAGAACTGCGATGCCATCATCGTGCCGGGTGGCTTCGCCTACGGAGACTACCTTCGAACGGGCGCTATCGCGCGTTTCTCGCCGATCATGCAGTCGGTAAAGAAGTTCGCCGCCGGAGACGGCCTGGTGCTGGGCATCTGCAACGGCTTCCAGATTCTGTGCGAAAGCGGGATCCTTCCAGGCGCGCTGCTCAGAAACGCCGGGCTGCGTTATATCTGCAGGCAAGTCTACGTCCGCACTGAGACCACCCAGAGCCCGTTCACCCAGGGGCTTACCCCGGGACAGGTGCTTAAAATACCCATCGGCCATATGGAGGGAAATTACTTTTGCGAGCCTGCCACGCTCGCGGAACTGGAGCGGAATGGGGGCGTTGCCTTCCGCTACTGCACAGCGGAAGGCGAGGTTACCTCAACTGCCAACCCCAATGGCTCCATTAGTGGCATTGCTGGCGTCCTGAGCGAAGGTAAGAATGTGCTGGGCATGATGCCGCATCCCGACCGGTCCAGCGAGAACCTTTTGGGTTCGTCCGACGGTTTGCTGCTCTTTCGTTCACTGGCCGAGACTATGGCCAGGTAAATCAGGACCCGCATGATAGATATCCACCACCACCTGCTGTTTGGCTTGGACGACGGACCCAGCGACATCGAGATCTCACTGGCTATGGCCGAAATGTCGATGCAGAATGGGGTTACACACATCGTGTGCACCCCCCACTCGAGCGAGCATTACAAATTCGACCCGGCCTCGAACCTTGAACGGCTGCAAAAAATACGCCAGCGGCTCGGCGACCGGATTCAGCTTGCCATGGGCTGCGACTTCCATCTCATGTACGACAACATTGAGGATGCAATTGCCCACCCAGCCAAGTACTCCATCAACGGCAAGCAATACCTTCTGGTGGAGTTCCCGGAACACAGCATTTCTCAGAACATGAAAGAAATATTCTTTCGTCTGAGCATGGCCGGTCTGACTTCGATCATTACTCATCCGGAGCGCAACCCTGTTCTCGCCCGGCACCCGGACAAAATGGGGGATTGGCTGCGCAGCGGTTCCTATATCCAGATCACTGCCGCTTCCCTGACGGGCCGGTTCGGGAAAGGGGCACAGCGAGTTTCCCACGACCTTTTGCGCCGGAACTGGGTTCACTTCGTCGCCACCGACGCCCACGATCTGACTTCGCGGCCACCCATGTTGCGCGAGGCCTACAAGCTCATCTCCGAAAAGTATGGGGTCGAGACGGCGGATCGGTTGTGCAAGCACAATCCTCGCGCGGCTTACTTTGGAGACCCTTTGCCTCCGCAGCCTGAACCCGAAGGACTGCATCCGGAGCCGGACGCGAAGCAGTCGTCAGGCTTGTTCAGCAAAATGTTTGGACGGTAGGCGCCCCCCCGGCCGAACACAGCGCCTCTGTCTACCAGAAATGTGTGCCCAGAATCTCCGGCGGCCCGCCCCTAATTACGTGAATGGAGATGACCGCTTCCATGTTCATCGTCTTCCAGTCCCGTGGGCGTGGTGCGCGATTTGTTGCAGATCCGATTCGCGGGTCTCCCGTCCCATTGATTCATGGAATAAATCAAAATGGCTTCTGAACGTTTGGTGGAGTAACGGGAAAATTCGGGTGCGCTCGGGATGACAATTCTGTCTAGGGCCGGAAATTGTACCCTCAGCGGCTGAACAGGCTGCGGAAAAAATCGGGATCGAGCAAGAGAGACGTGAAGCAGGGGCTAAACAGGCTGCGGAAAAACAACGCAGCGGCTCGACAAGCCTACCAGGGGTAGCCACTTGTCTAGGCAGGGATACATTATCTAGCGCCTCGCTCGTTGCTTCGGCGCGTTTTTCCGCAGCCTGTAAAGCCCGACGTATTCTGAATCATTTACGGCCCGACTGAAGTCGGGCCCTGA
>JBARKD010000411.1:0-6808 GCA_049800615.1 Acidobacteriaceae bacterium
GTCCCAGCAACGCTGCTTAGGTAAACATAGTTGCCATCCAGAAAGACATCCCCAAAGTTCATGCCGGAAAGAACTGGCCCGCGACAGGTGCTCCACACCAGCTGCCCGTCGATCGAAATAGTGATCGGCCTACCGCCCGTGGGGATACCGTAGCGTCCTGCTACGCTCTCCGGTGCTGTGATGGTCTCGAGAAATGAGCTGCCATTCTGGGAATACTTCCAGGAGTTGGAGACCGTGCCTGCCGGGAGGGAAACAGTTGCGGATGCCTGCGTCAAATCGCCTGGATGGGGGATAACGTAAAACGGCACCGTGGAGGACAACTCCGGACCAATGCCGGCAACGTAATTCGTAAGAGCCGAGGTAGGCCCAGTCGCCCACCCGTGCGCGAGACTCATAAAGGGTGGATCATAGTCGAATGAGCCATCCTGAAGGTACCCTTCCCAGAATGTGCTCCCTGTGCCGTTCGGGCTCGACAGCATATATCCCCACTGGAGACGAATCAGGCTTAGGGCGGTTGCATCATCGCCTGCGACAAAGTGGGCCATCACCTCCATAGAACCCGGGAAGTTCGCGATAGCGTTCGAGCGTTCTGGTGTCGCCGCGCCAAACTGATTCCAGCGCGCTTTTAACGCGGTGGAGATGGAGACGCTCTTTGCCGTCGAATCTGGGACCTCGAACCAGACCGCCAGAGAGTTTCCATCCTGCGGGTGAAGCGAGCTGCCCGGTACATCCATATACATTCCCGCGCTTGCATCCCAAAGGTAGAGATCGATTGCCGAGCGGACAGAGGCTGCGGTCGCGGTATAGAGAGACTGGGCCGTGGAATCTCCTGCAATGGAAGCCAGGAAACTCGCGCCTTGAAGCACTTGGAAGAGTAGCGCATTTGCGGATATCTCCTCTCCACCGGAAACATCCCGACCCCAGTCAAGCGGCAAATTGACCGAAAGCAGCCCGTCAGCTCCGATCTTCGCAGTGGAAAAGGCAACCGCTTTCGTGATCTGCGGCCAATGCGAGATAACCCAGGAACGATCGCCGGAATAAAGGAAATAGTCAATCACTCCCATCAGAGTCCATAAGTGATACGTGTCGGAGAAAATATTGCCGATGTCGCCCTCTGGGCCGGCATAGGGAAGGCCTCCCGTACTGTTCTGGTGAGCGAAGAGAGTATTGAGATCGTTCGTCACTGAGAGGGTATCGCCGGTGGAAACATACGCCGTCAGCCCGGAGATCCCAAGATCGCCAGGCCAGACCCATCGGTCTCTCTTCGCACCATCGACCAGAATCGTCGCGCCCGAGCCACTCACTCCATTGTTAAGCCAGCTTGAAGTAACCGGCGGCCAGGCCTTTCCCTGAAGTGGGTCGATGGTATCCATCTGCACCGTGTAGGCGCCCGCGTACCAAACACGATTCAGTAGATCGTCATTCGATCGGAACGAGCCGCGATAGGCGCGCAAATCCGGAAGGGTGGGAGCAGGGGTGAAATAAATCGTCACTCCCGTCAATTCCACCGACCCGCTCGTCTCCAGGCCAACGGTGAGATAACGGAAGCCACCTCGCAGCCTCTCCGGGGGGACACTGTACGTCCCGTTCGCAGTGACGTTAGCGCTGAGACTGCCATCCGGGGCTCCTGCTCCGACGGACAAATCGCTCTGCGGCCCCGTGTAGAGTACGGATTCACTAAAAGCCAGGAACACGCTCTGTGCACTATCACTCACAGCACCGAACTGCAGTGAGGCAATGCCACCGACCTCCTTGCCAAAATCGAGGACGATATAGCTCCCCATGCCTTTGATCGTCGTTGTCCCGCCGGTGAGGATCTGATCGGACGAACTGACCCCGCCGTAGATCCGTTGTACGGCTACGGGCGCAAGGGTGCGCGAGGACGGCGAAAGGTTGTAGTCATCATCGGAAAAAGTGACGGAATCATGAGAACAGGCCCCGAGCGAAAGCAACAACCCGAGCGTTACCAGAACGAAGCAATAACTCAGAGGAGTTCGGGGACGCACTTACACAATATATCGGCAACGGGGCTCGTCAACGCCGGTAGTGGGGGTACATTTCAAGGTATGTGCCGCATCCGGCTCACCCAGCATGCCGCAAATTACAATTGCCTCTCGTGAGTGCCGATCCGGCACCTGCCTCGAAAGGAAGAAAATCGTCATGAAAGCGTGGAAAGAACGTCTCCGTCTGCTCGTGCTCTCGTGTGCTGTTTTGTGGCTTCCCCTGGAACTTGTCGCACAAACAATTCCAAGCGGAGCCGCAATCGATGCAGAGGTAAGCAAGGTCATGACTCGTACACACGCGAACGGCATGGCTGTCGCCGTCATCGATCACGGCAAGGTCATTTATGTGCAGTCGTACGGAATTCGCAACGCCAAGGGAGAGCCGCTGACTAAAGAGACAGTCATGTATGGCGCATCGCTCACCAAGACGGTCTTCGCCTATACAGTCATGCAACTGGTTGATCAGGGCAAGCTCAACCTCGACACGCCGGTCAAGGACGACCTCGACAGGCCGCTGCCGGCCTACGGCCCCGATCCGGTCTTTCCGGATAAATATGGCCCCTATAAAGACCTCGCCTCCGATCCGCGCTGGGAAAAGATCACCCCGAGGATGTGCCTGACGCATTCGACAGGTTTCAGCAACTTCTGGTTCATCGAACCGGATCAAAAGCTGCGCATTCATTTCGACCCTGGAACCCAGTTCAGCTATTCGGGAGAAGGTTTCATACTGCTGCAGTTCGCGGTTGAGCACGGACGTAAGGAGCAAGGCCTCGGGCTTGACGTTGGCGATCTGACCAAAGCCAACTTCGACCGGTTGGGTATGTACCGGACAAGCCTGACCTGGCGTAACGGTCAGGACCCGAACGTCGCCGATGGATGGAACGATCAGGGCCAGCCGCGGCCACATGAGAAGCGGAGTAAGGTGCGCGCAGCGGGGTCAATGAATACCACAATCACCGACTTCGCGAAATTTACCGCCGCGCTGGTTCGCGGCGATGGCCTGAGCGCGGGCGCGCGCTCAGAAATAACAAAGCCGCGGATGCATATAACCACCGCCCATCAGTTTCCGCTGTTCCAGCCAGCTGCTCCGATAGGCGAGCAACGAAAAGATCTCTACGCTGGCTTAGGAGTGATCACCTTCGACGGCCCGCAAGGTCACGGCTTCTTCAAAGGTGGCCACGACAGCCAGACAGCGAACACTATGGTCTGCATCGAGGCGAGTCAGCGCTGCACCGTGATCCTCTCGAACGATGTTCGCTCTGAAGCGGGCTTCGCCGAGCTGGTCAGGTTTGTTCTCGGTGAGACAGGCGTACCTTATGACTGGGAATACGGAGATCGAGCAGGAAAATCGTGACAGTATCCATAGCCAACGAACGCCTGCGAACGCTGTTGCCAAAATCGCCATCGAGACAGTCTTGGCGCGCAGACGGTTGGGATGCTACACGCGGATTTCAGCCGTCGCGTACCCCCAACTTAATCCAGGTGTTGCGCAATAATTAGTTGGTGGAATTCCGGTGTAGTGCGGAGCTGGGCGAATCCCTTATCCTCCATGAGGAGCCGGCGATCGTTGAAACCAGCATCCATGGCTTTGCGCAGGTAAATAAGAGCCTCTTCGTTTTTTCCAGCCATCGCGTAAGCTTTTGCAAGACAGTAGCTGATGGCGACACGCTGGCTGTGCGAGCTCTTCTCCTCTACGACCTCGGTCTGGTCAGGATCAAAACTATTCGGATTAAGCTCCAGCGCTTTCCGATAGGCCTTTGCCCCCTCCTTGTAGTTCCCCTCGCCGAAGTAGGCTGTACCCAGATTGCGGTAGGTGACAGCAGAATTTGGCCCATATTTCAGCGCCTTCTTATAGGTTTTTTCCGCCTTCTTATACTTGCGCTCGCCGTCATAGACGGCCGCGAGGTTGTTGAGCGCGTCGGGATAACGTGGATTGAGAGCAAGCGCCATCCGGTAATTCTTACGAGCCTCTTCCAAGGCGAAGAGATGATGATATGCGACCCCAATCTTGTTCCAAGTGGCGGCGGATGGAGGTGAGCACCGTCGATAGGCCTCGATAGCGGCGACATATTCTCCATTAACCATAAGCAGGTCGCCTTGCGCCTCTAACGACATTGTGGATATGGGGGCGTTCTGAGTGTCTGTACTCTGCATCATGGCCGTAATTGCCGTGGCGGGCCATGGTTTAACTGCTTCTGCGAGGAAAGTGTGCGAGCCAACCAGGATGGAAACTGCGAGCCCGACGCACTTGCCTAAGGACTGGCTATAGCGACGGCATCTCATGAATCCCTCCCTTCCCAATGCAGGGTCCGGTGGACGAAGCCAATCATACTACTTGCTGCTAATACTTGGTTGTCCAGGAATGGAGGCTTCTGGACTACACTAGGCACGCTGTATTCGGGGTTAGTCAAACGCCCTCAAAAGTGTCTCAGCAAAAGCGAATTTGGCGCGCGGTGCTCCCAATAGCGCTTCTCGCGCTGGTGATGGGGACTACGCTCGGAGGAGTGTGGCATCGTCATGCCATTTCTTCCCCTGACGCCTGCCCGATCTGCCATATGAGCCATCAGGCCATCGAGCCAACGCTGGCAGGCACTCGTTTATACGTTCTGGTTCCCTCAGGACCCGGACCAGAACCCCAACATTACAGCTCCATCCTGAACCCCGCCGCCGGGCACATTCCCGCCCGCGCTCCCCCCGCATAACAGCCTCTTTGTTCACGTGCCGCCCACGGCACACCAATCCGTGTACCTGCCCCTTAAGAAGGCTGCGCCCAATGCGTTTACAGCGTTTGCGGTTTCCAGTTTTGTTCGTCGGAGTGCTTTTTCCCGGAGCTGCGGGTGCTCAATCCCCGCCTGCCCAAAGTCAGTCCCCGTCTCCCCAGCAAGCACAGGTTCTCGCCCAGAATCGTGGAGGGGTGACGATTTCGCTCGACGACGCCATTCAAATGGCACTTCGCCACAACCACAATCTACTGGCCCTCCGCACCACGGTCCAACAGAGCGAGGCCGAAGAAATCACAGCCAATCTGCGTCCGAACCCGGTGCTTCTAAGCGATTGGCAGTTCTTGCCGGTTTTCCAGCCGAGTCAATTTAGCGCGGATTACCTCGACAACACGGCCCAGTTCGACCTGGGTGTCAGCTATCTGTTTGAGCGAGGCAAAAAGCGGCAACACCGCCTGCGGGCGGCCAGGGATCTGACCGCCGTGACACGGTCGCAAGTCGCCGACAACGAGCGCAGTCTTGCCTTCAGCGTTTCCTCCCTGTTCATCAACGTTGAGCTTGCAGAGTCGACTCTTGAGCTGGCCAGGCAAGATCTCAAGAGTTTCCAGAACACGGTGGACATCAGCGAAGCGCGTTACAAGGCAGGCGACATAGGCGAGGGCGATCTTCTGAAGATCAAGCTGCAAATGCTTCAGTTCCAGACCGACGTCTCCGCGGCGCAGCTCGCCAGGGTGCAAGGGCTCTCTGATCTGCGGCAGCTGCTCGGATATGAATCGATAGCACCGGACTACGACGTGGCTGGGGCGTTCGACTACCAGCCCGTCAAGGGCAACGTGGATGACTTTCAAGCAAAAGCCTTGCAGAACAGGCCGGACTTGCGGGCAGCGCAGCAAGGAATAACCGCGGCGGACAGCCAACACGCATTGCAACAGGCCATCGGCAAAAGAGACGTCACCGCTGAAATCAACTACACACACCTTGGTTACCTGAACGACGTTTCCCTGTTCGGGCAAATGCAGATGCCGATTTTCGATCGCAACCAGGGGGAAATTGCGCGCGCCGGCTTCGCCATCACGCAAGCCCAGGAGCAGGAGAGATTCGCCAACGGACAAGTGCTGACGGACGTGAGGGACGCCTTTGAGAATTTGCGCACCAACGACCAGGTCCTCGGACTCTATCGCTCGGGGTATCTCGACCAGGCGCAGCAGTCCCGCGACATCAGCGAGTACGCCTACCGGCACGGCGCAGCGAGCCTGCTTGATTTTCTCGACGCCGAGCGCAGTTACCGGTCCATACAACTCGCCTACCGCCAGGCGCTCGCTTCGTATCTGCTCGCCGTCGAACAGCTTCGCCAAGCCGTAGGAACCAGGAGTTTGCCATGACCTTTACGCCGATTACTCGCCGCAACGGCGGGTTTCAAAGCGCAATCGCGCTCGCTTTCGCATTTACGCTCACTGCCTGCAGCTCGAACGATCGCACACGGGCAGGGCAAATGACATCCTATTCCGCGAACGCTTCGACGTCTGCGACGCCCCAGCTCTTCACCCTGCCGCAGGACCAGTTATCGCACGTGCGGGTAGTCTCCATTCAGCCCACCACGTTGACGCGCACGCTCCGGCTTACGGGCGCCGTGGCGTACAACGCCTTCAACACCACCCCGGTCATCACTCAGGTCGGCGGACCCGTGAGCCGGATTCTGGTCGTGCCGGGACAACAGGTCAAAGCCGGCCAGCCAATGCTCGATGTGAGCAGCCCCGATTATTCCCAATTGCTGGACTCCTATTTGAAGGCCGCTGATTCCTCCCGCCTTGCGGACAAGAATTACGCCCGCGCACAGGATCTGTACCAGCACCACGCCATCGCCCAGCGCGATCTGGAGCAAGCCGAATCGGACCGCAACCAGGCTCAGGCGGACCTAAACGCGGCTGAACAGGGAATGAAGATTCTCGGCATCAAGAATCCGGCTGATCTGGCGAAGGCCCCGAGTTCTGCGCTAATTCCCGTGCTGGCTCCCATCGGCGGCGAAGTCGTCGAGCGTCTCGTCTCCCCCGGTCAGGTGGTTCAGGCGGGTCAGACGCAAGCCTT